>JANOFA010000599.1:0-14112 GCA_031413355.1 Gemmatimonadota bacterium
CCCTCACCGCCGGCTGGCTCAAGATCACCTCGCCCGACCCGCGGCTCGGCTTCCTGGCGCATGCGCGGGACACCGCGGCAAAGGTCGCGGCCGGCGCCATCGACCCCACCACTGGCGCGCGGCTCATCTTCAACGACCGGCTCGATGCGACGCTCGCCGGGCTGTTCATGACGGCGGTGGTCCTCGTGGTGCTCAGCTCCATGCGGGAGTGGATGATGGTCCTGCGGGGCAAGCAGCCGGCGGTGACCCGCGAGACGGCGTTCACGGAGACCGCATATGGCGCGTGAGCCCTGGCAGGCCGGCCAGGCAGCGCACCCCGACTTCGAGAAGCGGGGCAACCTCTGGCTCCGCACCTCGCTCACGCTGCAGAGCTGCCTGACCACTTTTCGGCGCGTCGTCGGCATGCCCGACTACTCGGCCTATCTCGAGCACCTCGCCCAGCGGCATCCGGACTGGCCGGTACCATCGGAGCGGGAGTTCTTTCAGGTGTACGTCGAGACCCGCTACGGCGGCGGCGTGTCACGCTGCTGCTGAGTCCCCCCGTCCAGTGGAATCCCAGATGAAGCGGTTGATCGGCTATTTCCTGAATGGATTGATCTTCACCGCCCCGGTCGCGTTCACGGTCTATGTCGTCTGGCTGATCTTCACCACCGTCGACGGCTGGCTCCGCATTCCGATTCCCGGCGTGGGGTTCCTCGCCACCCTGGTCCTGATCACCCTGGTGGGGTTCATCGCGTCCAACTTCCTCGCCCGCCGGATGCTCGACTGGATCGAGACCCTGCTGGAAAAGCTGCCCGGGGTCCGGCTGCTCTATTCCAGCGTGAAGGACGTGCTCGGCGCATTCGTGGGGGAAAAGAAACGGTTCCAGCAACCCGTCATCGTGACGCTCGATCCGGCGGCGGGCTCGCGCGCCATCGGTTTCCTCACCCAGGACTCGCTCGACGAATTGGGTCTGCCCGATCACGTGACGGTCTACCTGCCGCAGTCGTACAACTTTGCCGGGCAGATGCTGATCTTTCCGCGAGACCGGGTGGTGCCACTCGATGCCTCGAGTGCCAAGGTGATGACGTTCGTCGTGTCAGGCGGTGTGGCAGAGGTGGCAGGCGAGGTGAAGCAGGCGGAGTGAGGGGAACGGGGAACGGGGCGAGGATACGAGCGCAGGCTGACCAGGCAACCTCACCCGTTCAGCTGCTTCCCGTTCCCGCTTCCCCGTTCCCCAATTCAGTGACCGTCCGGCAGCATCTCCGCCCATTCCGTCAGCCACCGCCCGGTGCGGCTGATCACCAGTGAACTGTCATTCCCCAGAAAATCGAGGTCGGCATGGCCCAGGCGCGGGTCGGCGTAGGTGCCGCGCGCCTTCGCCCGCGCCCGCGCGTCGAGCAGGGCGATGACACTTGCCCGGGTGCCGATCCAGAGCAGCCCGTCGGACGCACGAGTCCCGCTGCGGGGGGGGAGGTTGAAGCTGTCGGGGGCGACGTAGATGCGGGCCAGCAGCGGGATCAGCCCGGTGTCGCTCGAAAACGAGAGCAGCGTGAGGTAGCGGATCCGGAGCCGGGGATCGGTCGCCTGGAGCAACCGCTGTGCAACGCTGTCCGCGGCACCCCCACCCAGTCGGCCGAAGACCCAGGCATCGCCCAGATCGTAAGCGCCGCCGGGAATGCGCGGTAGCAGATCCGCGACCACGGCGAGATCCGAGGTTCGGCCGCGCTCGAGTTCCAGATCGACGGCATGCAGGCCCGGCAGAAGGTCCCGGAGATCGAAGCCTGGCGGGGCGCTGAGCGCGCCGCTCTCCATCCGCTCACGCCACCGCCGCGCGCGATCCTGACTGGCCGGCTCCCGCAGCTCGGCGATACGGTTGAGCGCGAGCAGGCCGCTGTTCCAGTCGCCCTGCCCCGCCACCGCCCGCTGGACCAGCGGCCACAGCATCCGCGAGTCCGACGCGCCCAGGATTCCCAGCACCGAATCCGCCGCCGCCGTGCCGGGACGCAGCGCCTCGTGGAGCTCTGAGTAGGTGGTGCGGGTCGGATCGCCGACGCGGATCTGCACCTGCGCGACCGTGGGTGATGTCGCCAGGCTCAGAATGACAGCAACCCAACCGCCCAATCGCCCAATCGCCCGTCCGCCCCTCCGCCCGTCCGGCACGGAGGCCGGACCTACCCGCCCAATCGCCCAACCGCCACCGTCACTCATCGATCCCCAGCCCCATCCCCCACCGGATCAACGAGACCGGCAGGCCGCCGTACGCGAGCACCCGGTTGTGGAACTCACGGATCGGCACGTCGGGCCCGACTTCGGCACGCCATGACTCGCGCAGCCGCAGCAACTCGCGCCGCCCAACGGCATAGCTCAACTGATACGTCGGCCAGGCGCAGTAGCGGCTGACCTCGGCCTCGGCCCGTGGCCGGTCCATCGCCACCCGGTCGACCAGCATATCGACCGCCTGTTCGGGGGTCATGCCGCGGGTGTGCAACCCGACATCGAGCACGATCCGGATGGCGCGCCACAGCAGGTGCAGGCGCTGGAAGAGGCGTTCCTCCACCGTGGTGTAGAAGCCCTCCTCGAGCATCAATTCTTCGCAGTAGAGGGCCCAGCCTTCCACGGTGACGGGAGTCCAGCTCACCTGGCGCACCAGCGAAGGGCTGCTCTGGGCGGTGACCATCTGCAGGTGATGGCCAGGCCACGCCTCGTGGATCGCGGTAGCGGCGATCTCGTGGATCGAATGCGTCCCCGGGTTGTGACCCGGCACCGGGGAGGTGACGTAGAACGTCCCGATCACCTCGTCGGCGAGCACTGCCGGCGGTATGTAGGCGGCGAAGGGCATCAGGGGGCGGAGAAAGGGCGGCGTCTCCCGCACCTCCAGTGTGCCATCGGGGATGGCGACGAGGTTTCGCTCGACGACAAACGCCCGGGCCCGGTCCACATTCTGCTGGAACGCGTCGACCAGATCCGGACCGGGGGCGGCATTGAGCCGCAGCCGCTCGACGACCGTACGCCACGGAACCGACGGATCGATCTGGCGGGCGAGCACGATCAGCTCGGCCTCCACTTCATCGGCGAGGTGGAGCCCATAGCGGTAGAGCATCGGCGCATTGGCGCCCAGCGCATGCTCGTGATGCAACCGACGGTTGAATTGTTCCTCGCCGATGGCAAACGACTGATCGTCGTGATGCGCCCGGCACTCGCCCTTGAGCGCCAGCCCGAAGCGGGCCAGGGCCGACAGCGCCTCGGCCATCACATCATCCACCACCAGGCCGGCTGCGGGATCTGCGGCCCGGATCGCGTCGGCCGCCTCGTGCAGCAGCTGCGGGCCGGCGCCGACCAGCTGTACCGCCGTGTCAAGGAAGACCTGCGGCGGCTCCGCGATGGTCTCCCTGGCACTCCGCAGGAAGGCCGGCGTCGCCCGCAACCGGCCCAGCAGGGCGCGGGCCCGGTCCGCCGGGGCCGCGTGGCGCCGGCGGAGGATGGCGTGGAACGCACGGTAGAGATGCGCCAGCCAGAAGGCGGGATCATGGATGTGGGGCCGTTCCCGCTCGAAGCGGGAAATCGTGACGCGAACCTCGTCGAGGAAGGCAGTACGGTCGATCTCCTCCTCCGGATCCTCGACGTCGAGTGCCTCCACCGCCGCCGCCATCGCCTTGTAGGCGACGAGATGCTCCCGCATCCGCTCGACCGAGAAGTCCCCCAGCCGCTCGTCGTACGTCGTGAGCCCGGCCGCACTCCCCGCAGCCGGGTCAAAATGCCAGCGGAGGTCGAGGTAGGAGCGGTAGAGGTCGGTCGTCGAGGACATGGGACCAGGGTGAAGGTATCGGCGCTGCGAATTCCGCTGAACACACCGTAGGGGTCGGCCTTTGGCCGGCCCAGCCGTAGCGGCCGACCACCGGTCGGCCCGTGGTTACGCGACGACCTCGGAGTCGTCACCCAGCGTCGCCGTGCCGCGCAGTCCCTGCACCGTCACCCGGTCGCCCAGCATCGAGTGATGCAGCTGGCTGTCGCGGACGATGCTGTTCTGGCCCACGATCACGTGCGCCAGCGTGCTGCCACTCACCCTCGTGCCGGCCTCGAGCGTCACATTGGGACCGATCACGCTGGTCTCCACGACCACATCGTCCTGGATCAGCACCGGATCGTGGATGGTGACGCCCGGGAAATCCCGCCGGCGCGCCGAGCCGTGACGCAGCAGGATTTCATTGGTCTCGAGCAGCGTGTCCAGCTTGCCGCAATCATACCAGCCCCCCACCTCGGCGGTAAGAATCTTCCGGCCATGGTCGATCATGTGCTGGAAGGCATCGGTGAGATAGTACTCGCCCTTGTTCGTCGGGCTCTGGAGCACATGGTCGATACCGCGCCAGAGCGCCTCGACGTCCTTGATGTAGTACAGCCCGATATTGGCCAGCTTGGAGATCGGGGTGGACGGCTTCTCGACGATTTTCGTCATGTAGCCCTCCTTGTCCGTCACCACCACGCCGAAGCGCTGGTAGTCCTCCACCTCCTTGGCCCAGATGATCCCATCCGCCGTGGTGCGCTTGATCAGCCCCAGGTCGGCTTCGAATACGGTATCGACGAAGACGATGAGCACCGGCTCCTTCACGAACGGGCGGGCCAGGTTCACCGCGCCGGCAGTGCCGTCCTGGACTTTCTGCTCGATGTAGCGCCCGGGATAGGGATAGCGCTTCCGGCTGTAGGCCTCCACCTGTTCCTTGAGGTGCCCGGTGATGTAGATCATCTCCGACACATCGAGCCCGTCGAGTCGGTCCATGACCCAGTCCATGACCGGCCGCCCGGCCACCTTGAGCATCGGTTTGGGGATGAGGTGGGTGTGGGGCCGGAGCCGAGTGCCCTTGCCGGCGAGGGGGACGATTACCTGCATGGTCAGCTTCTCCCGTAGCGGTCGTTCAGGCGGACGAGATCGTCCAGTTCCGGCGTCGAGGCTTCCAGCACATCACTGTCCACCACCGCCTCGATCTGGTGCACGAGGAGGGGCGGAATGTGCACGCTCTCGCCGGCCCGAAACGCCCGCTCGACCAGCGTGTCGCCCGGCCGGGTGCGGAGAATCAGCTCGCCGCTGAGGACGTGCATCGTCTCATCCTTCCGGTTGTGATACTGCAGGCTGAGCACCTGCCCCGCCTTCACGTGCAGGATCTTGCCGACATACCGATCGGTCCGGGCCCAGATGAGCTCGTATCCCCACGGTTTGTCGACCCGGTACGGGACCTCCGGCATCAGCCCTCCAGCGGGCGCAGTGTGAATGACGATGGCGACGTGATGCAGCCGCGGACGCAGGCGCCGCAGCCCACACACCCCTCGATCTTGAGCGACGGAGGCCGGGTGTCATCGTTGGCGCGCGCGCGCCCCCCGACCGGGCAGATATCGACGCAGGCCCGGCACGGCGTCCCCGCAAAGGTGACACACCGTTCCGGCACCAGTTCCACGACCGCAAGACGATACCCATCCCAGCCCGCCAGTGGCAGGGTCAGGGCGTCGGTGGGGCAGGCCGCGACGCACGGCATGGTGGGGCAGACCACACAGGCCTGGATGGCCGGATCGATGTAGGGTGTGCCGCCCTGCAGCCCGGCGTCGGCCGGTGCTTTCCGGATCGCCATCGGCGGGCAGACCCGCACACACTCGCCGCAGCGGGTACAGGCGGTGAGAAACGCCATCTCCGGCAGCGACCCCGGCGGCCGCAGGTAGCGTTCCGGCGCGACCCTGAGCTCGGCCTTTTCCACCACCTGCTGCAGCCAGCGGCCGACGGTGCTGCGGAACAGGTCGCGGCGGTCGGGAATTATTGGCAGCATCGCGGGCCGACCAGTGACCTCACCACGAGGGCCGGAACGAGACGGTCCAGCGGAAACCCGCCTTGGCATTCCCCGGATCGGTGTCCTGGGCGACCGCCGGCCGACTCACGTACAGCGGCAGATCGACTCGAGTGGTGAATGCCGTGGCGCCGATCTGATGATCCGCCCGCAGGCCCATGCCCGCGTCGGCCAGCCAGCGCAACTGGCTGGAGCTGGTCGGATCGAAGCTGTCGCCAATGGTATGGCCGACATCGCCGAATGCGGCGAGCCGGACCCGGCGGAACAGTTTCGCCTTTGCGCGCGACATGAGCGTCCGTTCGACTTCGACATTCAGCGCCACGACGCCTTCGGCGGACAGCCGCGGATCGAATCCTCGCAGCATCCCGCCACCGGGAGCCTGGTAGTACACATCGGGCCGGACGAACAGGGCGCCATTCGACCGCAGGAAGGGACTGCCGAACTGCTCCAGCGGGTCTGCGCCGGCAAGATAGACCTGGCGCTGCTTCACGGTGCGCTCACCGCTGGTGCTGATGGCGGTGAAGAACCGGAGCCGCAGTCCGGCGTGCGCACCCAGCGGACGCGCGGCGGTGGTCGTGAGGCTGGCCCGGCCGTAGAACTGATCAAGGTCGGCCCTGCCGGTGGCCGTGGCGAGCCCGCGCCGGCTGTAGGCCAGCCCGCCACCTCCGCGCAGCTCCGACGCCAGAGTCCACTTCCCGCGTCGGTCCTGCACCGCGGTGTGCACCTCGAGCTCCACCGTGCCGGCGTCGTCGTAGTAGCCCCGGTCGAGGTAGCGGAAGTCATCCGGCTGGAGCCACGTCAGCTGCAGCCCCCACTTTCGCCGCGGACCAAACCCAAGGTGATCGCGGCGAGCCCAGTCCAGCGCCAGCGAGGCGCCGAACCGTCCCTCGATGTCGTAGAGGTCGAGCTGCTGCGACATCCCCGGATGCCGAAGCCTGACCGGATTCCTGAGGCGCATCAGGAAGTCCATGTCCCGAGCCCTGCCGTCGGATGCCCATCCGGTGCTGTAGTTCTGCTGGTTGATGTTCTGCTCGAAACGCCCGAAGTAATTCTCCCGCGTCCGGATTCCCAGCGTGATGCCGCCGGCATCGTTGAACCACACCGTCGGCGAGATGCCCCGGGTGCGGTGGTCCCGCGCCATCCGCTCGGTGAACCAGGTGTCCGGGTAGTTCTCGTACTTGGGCGACCGGACCGGCCAGAGCCAGGTGCGACGCCAGACGTTATTGAGCATGTTCCAGTCGCGGGTCCGCAGCCGCGGATCGAGCAGCACCTCTCTGGGCCGGCTGCGGGTGATGACCGTTGCCCACGCTCGGACCGCCAGGCCGTCGGTCCGCACCACCGCGGTGTCGGACTCGCCGATCACCCAGACTTCGACGGGGATGCGTCCTTCCGCCTTCCGGAGCACCTCGACCCGCGTTTCCCAACCACTGCTGTCATTGGCCACCTGATCGTCCAACCGCCCAACCGCCCAACCGCCCGTTCGCCTGACCGCCCAATCGCCCGTTCGCCTGACCGTCTTCACCCGACCGACTGCGTAGTCCACCAGCGCCGTCCCGTGCAGCCCCTGCGCGAAGAACCCGCTCAGGTCCCGGCCGGATACCTCCTCCGCCACTGCACGGAACGCCGCTTCGTCGACATGCTTGAGCTTCCACCGGTCGTAGTACGTCCGCATGATCTGCCGCAGCACCGCGTCGCCCACGATGTAGCGCAGCTGATGAAAGAACAGCTCGCCGCGAGTGTAGATGCTGGTGTTGTAGCTGGTGAAGTCGTCGTACGCCTCTCCGCGGAGGCTGGCCGGCTCACCCGTGCCATCGAGGTCGAGCCCGGTGATGGACGGCTCGTCGGCGGCGAAGGCGTCGTAGCCCTGCCGCTCCGCCTCATCGAAGAGCGAGCTCTGGAAGCTGGTAAAGCCCTCATCCAGCCAGCCCTCGCGCCACTCGTTGTTGGCCAGGATCCCCATCACATAGTTGTGGCCCAGCTCGTGGACGATCAGCCCCTGACTAGCCGAACCGTCGTGGATCATCATGGGGAATTCGGTGCCGCCACCATCGATGCGATGGATGTTGCTGATCTGGGGCCACGCAAATGGTCCGAAGAACTCATCCAGCCACGCCAGTGCCTTTGCCGTCCGCTGCACCGCGATCCCCCTGCCCCAGCTCTCCTCGTCCCCGGGGCGCCAGAGGACGTGAATGGCGACGTTACCCCACGCTCCGCCCTCGTAGCGATACTCCGGATTCAGCGTCAGCGCGACGTGGTGCACCTGCTCCGCATACCACACCACCCGCTTCCGGCCGGGGGCCAGGGGCGGGGCCGCACCGGTCGGCCGCTCGGCGACGCAGGCTGCTCCCTCGGAGCGGTAGCGCGGCGCGTCCGGGTAGTAATCCCGGCGGTACTGCACCGGGCGGTCCGGCACCTGGTTGGCGCCCTCCCAGCCGGGGTCGCCGCAGAGCGGGACACCGGTAGCCGCCAGAACCTGGTCCCCGGGCACATCGAGGTCAAAGAGGTAGGTGGCAAACTCGCCGTAGAATTCGCCGCCTGGATAGAGCGGCTGCTCCTGCCAGCCATGCTTGTCGTAGACCACGACCTTGGGATACCAGTGGGCAAAATCGAACTGGCGGCCACGGCGACCCTGCCGGCGCGGCACCGTGGAAGGCCGAGCCTCCCACTCCAGCTCCACCACCATCGAATCGCCCGGCGCCAGCGGCGCGGGCAGCACGAAGCGCACGATCGTGCTGTCCGGGGCGACGGGCCACACCGCAAGGACCGGCTGGCCACTGACTCGGACGTTCCGAACGTGATTGAACGCGTAGTCGGGATCGCGCAGGTCGTTGAACCGCCGCCGCCGCTCCACCGAGTCGGCATCGGCCCACCTCGAGCCGGGCCGGAAGGCATTGAGATGCAGGTGCAGCGCGAAAGTTGTCAGCGTATCCGGCGAGCGGTTGAGGTAAGCCACCCGCTGAGTGCCCGAGAGCACGCCGGTGGCCTCATCGAGACGGGCCTGGATTTCGTAGCGGACGCCCTGCTGCCAATACGCCGGAGCTGGATTCGGCGCTGGTGCCTGCAGCAGGACGGCGACGGCAAGGAGTGCGGTAGTCATAGGGCTGGAAAAGGTAGACGGTCCCCCGCGGCTGGGGAACCAACCAGCACGACCAGCGAGCCTACCATGCCCGATGGAACGACGCGCCGTCGAAGTCGGGGACCCGGAGTTCGGACACCCGCCCCGCCGGATCCACCAGGAACTGCACCAGCGTAGGCGTGGACCGTCCATCGCCGAGCTCCGCCCGGAACGTGTCGTAGTTCCAGTGGCGCAGCGGACCCCGCAGCTCCGACGTGGTCCCCATGTGCATGACCAGCGAATCGCCGGCGGCCTCAATGACCAGGTCGCCCCAGATGGGGTGGGAGTAGCTCCCGGCGTAGCTCGCGAGCGGCAGCGTCGGCCGGGTGTTCGGCATCCGCGCCTGCTCGGCCGCCAGCTGTGCCACCCTGCCCCGTGCGCGGATATCGCCGTAGAGCTTGAGGAGATCCCCGCTCCAGTCGCGGGGCGATCCGCCGATGAACAGGTCGAAGACCTTGAGCATCACCGCATGCCGGAGCTCGGCGTGATCGAGATTCCCGAAGACATAGACCCCGACGTTCAGATCGGGCAGCAGCCCGACGATCGCGGTCCGCCCGTCTAGGCTGCCGGTATGAAAGGCGACGAAATGGCCGCGATAGTCCTGCTGGAACCAGCCCAGCCCGTAGCTCCTCCAGTGCGGCTGGGTCAGCTCGGCGGTTGGATAGAACTCATCGACACCGATGAGAGCGTGGGGAGCGAACAGCATCCGGAACGATGAGTCGCTCACGATGCGCCGGCCTGAAATGACACCACCGCCGATCAGGAACCGGAGCCAGGTCGCCATGTCCGACGCCGAGGACCAGACGGCGCCCGCAGCCGGGAGCACATCGACCAGGCTTTCGTCGATCACCCGGACGGTATCCCGGATCCGGAAGTGCGGCGCTGAGACGTTGTCACCGCCGGCTGACACCATCGCCGCATGACTCGGGTAGCTCTCCGTCATCCCCAGGGGGTTGAACACCCGGCGACGCAGGAACTCCCCATAGCTCGTGCCCGACGCACGGGCGATGACCTCCCCGGCGAGACCGTACATGACGTTCTGATAGATGAAGTCGCTCCGGAGCGGGTAGGCCGGCGTGAGGAGGCGTAACCGGCGGAAGATCTCTGGTGCATCGAGATCGGCCCGGACCCAGAGGAGATCGGCATTGCCCAGCCCGGCGTTGTGCGTGAGCAGATCCACGACCCGGAGGTCGCGGCTCGCGTACGGATCGGGCATCTCGAACTCCGGCACCCAGCGTGACACCGGGTCGGTCCAGCTCAGCTTGCCGTCGTCCACCAGGAGGGCGATCGCCAGTGCGGTCATCGCCTTGGTGGTGGACATGATCCCGAATCGGGTCTGCCCGTCGACCCGGGCGGAATCGCCCAGCCGCCGCACGCCGTAGCCCCGGAGGAAGACCACGCTGTCCCCCAGCACCACCGCCACGGAGAGCCCCGGGACTTCCCAATCCTTCATCCCGCGGCGAATGAACTGATCCAGCTCCCGCTCCAGCGAGGCGGGCGCCGACGCCGGCAAGCGCTGAGCCGTGACTGGGAGACTGGAGCCCAGCAGGAGGGACAGGACGAGGAACGGACGGCGGGCGAGAAACATCCAATTTCCTATTGGGGGATCGCCAAGGGTGGGTCGCATGTCGACCCGGCACAAGTGCCGCAAGACAAACTGCGCCGAGTCGATGGGCTCGGCGCAGGCAGTGAACGGGCTCGGCTACGTGGCCTACGGCCGACGCAGGGTCATCTCGAGGTACGCCAGCGTCGCCGCATCACCGGCATAGATGGCCCGCACGACCTTGGAACCCCAGGCGTGGCCGACATAGCCGTACACTCCCATCCACGGACGAACAGTCCAGTCCACCGAGAGATCCGCCAGCGTCGCCAGACTGGTCTCGCCGTTGCTGGGCCGACCACCGAAGCCAAAGCTGCCCCGCCGCTGGTAGGCACCGGACCCGCCGTACCAGAGATCGTTCTTCTCGGCGAGGCGGATCGAATGCACCTCGGTGCGGACCAGCAGCTTCCCGGGCACCGGCCGGACCACCAGTTGCGCGAAGAGGTCCTCGTTGTTCATCAGATTGAAGAAGGGGAACTGGGCGAACGGGCGCACCGTCGTGAGGGCCTGGAAGAAGGTCGCGTGCTTGCCATCCGCCGCATTGTCGTCGCCCGAGGAACGATTGTAACCGACGCGCAGCCACGGCTTCCACCCGGTCCCGCTGAACTGGTACCCGGCCTCAGCGGCCATGGCCCACGCCCGGTGATCGAGCCCGCCCCACGAACCGCCCTGGTATACGCCCCAGAGCATTGCGTCCCACTGCCCCTTCCCCAGCGCGCCGTGGCGGATGTAATGCCCGCCGATCATCGGCATCGAGATCGACGCGGAATCGATATTGCGCACCGCGCTCGGCCGATTATCCACCTTGAAGACCGAGTCCGCCGGACTGCGCCGGTCGCCGTAGTACATGACGAAAAGCCGGGCCTCGCCGTTGCCGCCGAGCAGCGCGGGCTTGAGCGTGAGGGTCGCGGCGGCGATGTCGACCTCCGTCATGTCCTTCCAGCCATCCAGCTCGAATCCCCCCTGACGCGGATGGGCCGCGAAGAGCGTGAGGTTGGACCGGGTACCGTCGAGCGCGGCGCTCGCTCCATCGAACGTCCGCTGCACCTGGCTGAAGCCGAAGTTGGCAATCAGCCGCCCCGACACGCGCGCACGGCGGATCCACTCGATCGTGGGATCGGCGGTGACAGCCTCGGTGCCGTCCATGTAGTCGAACCGGCCGGCGCGGACGAATGTGGCTCCATGCCCGGGCCGCTTGAATGTCACGAACCCCTGGTTGAGGAAGACCCGGGTGTCGTTGGACTTCTGATGCGGGGAGAAGTGCGAGGCGCCACCGCCCATTTCGCCGATCGGCGCAGGCCCCTTGGCGTCGTCGGGCAGGCCCAGAAGGGGGGTGTTCTGGAACTCGACTGTGGCGTCGAACCAGCGGCGGCTGTCGTATCGCAGCCCCCCCTTGAGCAGACCCGCGGCATAGCCGTAGCTGTTGTTGTTGGCACCCGCCGGGGCGGCCGCCCCGGGATCAAACCAGTTCCACCCCTCGTAGCGCAGCCGGACCGAGCCGTAATAGGTCAGGGCCGGCTTTGGCGCGGGAGTCGGCGTCTGGGCCGGCAGGGACACCGCCACGACGGAGAGCGACGCCACGAGGGCGAGGGAGCGTAGAGGCTGGACTGGCATCAGAGTATGACCTGAAGTGAGTGGCGCCACGAGTGGCAAGACCCGTACCCGACCAGCTGCGGGAGGGCACAGGCCCATCCCGAGCAACTCGATCCCACATACACCGAGGGCGGGCCCTTGACCCGCCCCCGCCTGCTCGCTGATAGCAGCAGGGGCGAGGCCTTGTCAGCCCCGCCCCCACGAGATTCTGCAACTCCGGAGACTAACCCCTGCCCCTAACGCGCCAGCAGCGTCCGTCGCAGCATGGTCATCCGGCGGCGGATCGAGCCGTCGAAGACCCGGTCGCCGACCCGCACGATCACTCCACCGAGGATACCGGCGTCTTCGTGGAAATGGGTGACGACTTCCTTGCCCATGACCTGGCTGAGCTGGGCGGTGATCGCCTGACGCATGGCCGCATCCGCCGGACGTGCCACCGTCACTGCGGCGCGCACCCGGTTGAGCTTGATATCCAGCAGCCCGAGATACTCCTGCGCAATCTCGCCGAACAGCCCCTGGCGCCCGCGCTTCACCACCGCCAGCAGGAACAGCACGAATTCCCGCGGCGCACCGGCCAGTGCCGCAGCCAGCAGCGCCGATTTCTTGGCTTTGGTGATCCGGGGCGACATCAGCACCGCCTGGACCTTGGGCGCCGCGGCGATACCGTGAGCGACCGCGTCCATCAGTTCGGCGTACTCCTGCGCCCGCCCGCCCTTCACGCCGAGGTCGAACAGCGCCTCGGCGTAGTTGCGCGCGATCGTCTCGGATCTCACTTCGACTTCTCCAGTGAGGCGAGATAGCCCTCGACCAGCGCCCGGTCGGTGCTGGCATCCAGCCGCTGGCCGAGCAGCTTGCCCGCGGCAGCGAGGGAAAGGTCGACGGCCTCACGGCGGAGCTCGGCGACGGCCTTGTCCCGCTCCGCGCCGATTTCGCGCCGAGCCCGCGCCAGCAGCTCCTCCGATTCATGCCGCGTCTTCTCGATCGCGCTGGTCCGCTCCTTCTCCGAGGCAAGCTTCGCGTCGGCCATCATCGCCTGCGACTGGGACCGCGCCTCGGCCAGCAGCCGGCGATTCTCATCCAGCATCGCCTTGGCGTCGGTGTTCGCCTTCGCGGCTTCATCCAGCTGCCTGGCGATAGCCCGCTCCCGGTCCTCGGTGGCCTTGAGAATGGCGGGAAAGGCAAACTTCTTCAGCAGAAACATGAGCGTGATGAACACCACCCAGGTCCAGAAGAACAGACCGAAGTTCACCGCGAACGGCGATGGCATGCCCGCGCCCTCTCCGCCCTCCGCAACCAGGGTGAGCAGCATGATGGTCATGGAACCCCGGCTTTAGAGAAGCTTGAACAGCAGCGCGAACACCAGGGCGATGATCGTGGCGCCTTCGAGCAGCACCGCGATGAGCAGGCCCGCGCCGCGGATCTCGCCCGCCGCTTCCGGCTGCCGCGCGATCGACTCGGCCATCGAACCACCGATGCGGCCCAGGCCGATGCCGGCGCCGATGATCGCCAGACCGACGCCAATACCGGCACCGAGCCAGCCATAGTTGGGGGCCGCCGCGACGGCTTCCTGCACTAGCATGAGCATGTTCAGCATGTCATTCCTCAGTAGATCCGTGGGAGATCAATGGAGAGGGTCGAGGCATGCCTCGACCGTGCCGCGTCCGCCGGCCGCTTTCCGAGTCTCCCGGCCCGGTGCCGTCACCGTGACCCGCCGACGGCCCGAGGGCCAGCGGGTTTGACCCACCGTTCGGTGGGGTACCAGGCAACGCGACCGAACGCGATCGCCCTGCCGATTTTCCGGCGGGCGGGGACGCCCGCCCCTACCCGCCCAATCACCCAATCACCCAATCACCCAATCGCCCAATCACCCAATCGCCCAATCACCCAATCGCCCAATCACCCAATCACCCAATCACCCAATCACCCAATCACCCAATCGCCCAATCACCCAATCACCCAATCACCCAATCGCCCAATCGCCCAATCGCCCAATC
>JANOFA010000600.1:0-2429 GCA_031413355.1 Gemmatimonadota bacterium
GGCCCCTCAGGCTACCTCCAGCTGGGACTGGCGCTGGACGATTTCGACGTGGTGTTCGGGTATCCGTGGGGTGGCGAGACGCTACAGATGCTCGATCTCATGCGGCAGTACGGACGACCCGACGCGCTGCTGCTGCTGTACGACACCGAGGCTGGCGTCCTGTTGTATCGGGGCGGTCGTGAGGTTGCGGCAGGAGGGGTAGCGCGCCACTGAGTCATCCACTGCCACCGACGTCCCGCTGGACTCGGCGTGGTGCGGTCGGCTACTGATTCTTCTCCCCATAGCTTGTGCTGCACATTCCGGACAACACCATGATGGCGATCAGGTCGCGCGAAGTCCGCCGACCGGCTGGCCCGATCCCAGCTCCCGCAGCAGCTGTTGGGCGCACATGTATCCCGGCGTGCCGGCGATCGAGCCGCAGGGATAGGCGCCCGCGCCGCAGTAGGCGAGGTTGGCCCACCGGCCAAACTGATAGAAGCGCCGTTCGGGATCGGCGGCGTACTGCCGCTCAAAGAAGGTCTGCCCCCCGACCAGCATGGTGTGATCGATGTTGCCGCCGGGAAAGTGGAAGAGCTGCTGCAGATCGCGGGGCAGCAGGAGCCGGCTCCAGACGCAGTCTTCCGGATTGTCAATGTGAGGAAAGAGCTGCGCCTTGACCGCCGCTTCCACCTCCGGCATCGCTTCGCCCCGCTGATTGAGCGCCACATTCTTGAAGAACAGAGCCAGACGATCAAACGGCTCGGCCAGGCCGAGCTGGCGCATCGCGGCGCCTTCGCAGTAGACCTGGATGAAGCCGGGCGCGTAGTCGGCCTCGTCCGCAGTGACCTGAAGTGTCGCCCGCTCGAAATCGGCCAGCGATTCGACCGCGAAGATGAAGCGGAAGACTGTGTCGCCTCCGTCGGCCGTCGCTCCCTCCTTCCACCGCACCGGCTGCCGGAACATCAGCGTCAGCTTGCCGCTGCTGCCGAGGAACCGCTGCTTCTCGACGGCGCCGGTCATCGCGGCATCGCCGACGAATCGAGCCGCGCTCAGCGGGTCGGTCGCCATCAGGAGGTGGTCGAACGGCACGGTGTGGGTCCGTCCCTCCGAGAGATAGTGAACGATGCCCCGCTCGGGGTCCACCTGTTCGACCTGGGCACCGAGCCGGATGCCGACGCCGATCTCCCGATTGATCTGCGCCAGCTCCTCGGTCACCCGCCAGATGCCAGGCTTGACCATCCCGTAATAGCCATCGAAGACGGAACCGGAGTCCATCACCGGCAGGGTGAACGCGGAATACGGCTCATGGAGCGAGACCGGCCCGCTCTCGGTCACCGTCATCCCCATGTAGATCTTGGTGTGCTGTGCGGTGAAGTAATGATTGAGCAGATCGATGGCGCTGCCGCTGATCCACAGCCGGGTGAGCGTGTCACCCAGGCGGTCCCGCGCGGTGGCGAGATCGGGCGGCGTTGCGGTGCGATAGCCCTCCTGCAGGTAGCCCACGACCCGCGCCTCATCGGCGCGGAAGCCGGCCACATCGCCGCGCTCGCCCCAGCGGGATTTCAGCTCCCGGTCCAGCTCGTGCGGGTCGCGATAGATCCAGGCGCTGGCATCCTTCGAGGGGAAGTAGACCCGCTTCGCGAGGTTCGGCACGAAGGTCTCGAGCCGCTCCGCCAGTCCGGTTTCACGAAAGATGAAATCCGGCATCAGGCCGAGGACGGAGGCCCCGAGGGCGTAGTGCTGAGTGTGGCCGTTGACGGTTGCCGCTTCGGAGATGCACGCGCCTCCAACCCGCTCGGCCCGTTCGAACAGGGTGACCTGGCAGCCAGCTTTCCGGAGGTAATGCGCCGCGACCAGGCCGTTGATGCCGGCGCCGATAACGACTACAGCGGATTTCATGGGTGGTGCGCCTTGAGCGGAGTGCGGACTCGACCTGTCATGCCGAGGAAGATGCAACGGGCTTGGGATGCGCGCGAGGGATGCTCCGGATTCCCGGCGTCTGGCACCACCAGCCCCTTCCCCCCGTACCATTGTTGCATCCGGCGCAGACCAGCGGCGCCCCGCTCCGATTTCTGGTCCCCATCCTCCTGACAGGCTGCCCGATGTCCCGGTCCTCGGCTCATCTCCTGACGGCGGCTGGTGCCGCATGCGTTCTCCTCGCCGGTCGCGTCACCGCCCAGGCGGTTCCCGCCCTACCGATGTTCCGTGGCAACCCGGAACACACCGGTGTCTCCAGCGCCAGACTGTTCGCGGGGCAGGGCGGGGTGCGCTGGCGGGTGCAGACCGGCGGCCCGGTGCGCTCCTCGCCGGCCGTCACCGCGAGTCAGGTCTTCATTGGCAGCGGCGACGGCTCCCTCTACGCGCTGGATCGGGCGACCGGCCGCGGTGTGTGGCGGTTCAGGGCGGGCAGTCCGGTGGACGCTTCTCCCGCCGTCGCGGGTGGAATGGTG
>JANOFA010000601.1:0-9842 GCA_031413355.1 Gemmatimonadota bacterium
GCACCATGCCCGAGGAACTGAACCGGTTGCTCACCGACCAGCTCGCCGACCTGTGCCTCACTCCCAGCCGGGACGGGAACGACAACCTGCGGGCGGAAGGCATTCCGGAGGCGCGGGTGAAGCTGGTGGGGAATGTCATGGTTGATACGCTCTTGGCACTGCGCGACAAGGCGCGAGGTCTCGGTGCACCGGCTACCCATGGCGTCGCCGGAGCGCCGTACGCCTTCGTCACCTTTCACCGGCCATCGAATGTCGATCACCCCGAGGTGCTCGGCGAAATCCTCGGGGCGCTGGACGATCTGGCGGGGCAGATGCCGGTGGTCTTCCCGATCCATCCCCGCACCCGTCAGCGGATCACCGAATTCGGGCTCGGAGCGCTGGCGCGTCGCGTCAAGCTGCTCGATCCGCTGAGCTATCTCGAGACGATCTCCCTGGTGGAGCAGGCAACCCTTGTCCTGACCGACTCCGGTGGACTGCAAGAGGAGACCACCGTGCTCGGGGTCCCGTGCCTGACGGCCCGCGCGAACACCGAGCGACCGGTGACCGTTACCGAGGGCACCAATCGCCTGGTTCCCTCAACCCGCGACGGCATCAACCGGGCGGTCGCCGAGGTGTTGACCCGGCGTGCCGAGGGGGCGTTCCACCCGGGTCGCCCGGAAGGCTGGGACGGCCGGGCGGGCGAACGCGTGATTGCCGCACTCGTGGCCGATTGACCCCTGCCAGCGCTGCCCCGCACCTTCTACATTCCCCCACCTGATCCGGGACCTCATGGGCCGCGCATGCGGCGGGTTCCGGGCCCACGCCCGCGGGAATGGGGCGCGTCCGCCAGACGGCGGCGCGCTGCCTGTTCCCCCGCGAGACGACGATGCCCCCGTGAGAGCGTGCTCCCGGGAGCCTGAACAGAGGCGCGCGGCCCCCGGGCTGCGCCGCTGGAGAGCACCCCGCCGGCTTCGGGCCGGGGGTGTCACTCCGCGGTGCAGATCAGGTGACCAGCCCGCCTGGAGCCACCACCGACGTGACTGTACCTCAACTGCGCCACCTGCGTGCGGGCGATGTTCCCATCCATGCCCCCAACGCCGCCCTGATGATCGATTTCGACAACGTCACCCTGGGCATCCGGTCCGACCTTACCAAGGAACTGAAACACCTCCTCAACAGCGACATCATCAAGGGCAAGGTGGCGGTTTCCCGCGCCTACGCCGACTGGCGGCGGTATCATCAGTACATCGTCCCGCTGTCCGAGTCCTCGATCGACCTGATCTTCGCCCCAGCCTTCGGCACCAACAAGAAGAACGCCACCGACATCCGCCTCGCGATCGACGCGATGGAACTGGTCTTCACCCGGCCGGAGATCGGCACGTTCATCCTGCTGTCGGGGGACAGCGACTTTTCGATGCTGGTGATCAAGCTGAAGGAGTACGGCAAGTATGTGATCGGGGTGGGCATCCGGGAATCGGCGAGCGACCTGCTGATCCAGAACTGCGACGAGTACTACTCGTACTCCGATCTCGCCGGCCTGACCAAGGAAGCCGACGCTCCGTCAGCCCAGCAGGATCCGTGGCAACTGGTGCAGGACGCCGTCGCGACGATGGCGAAGAACCGGGACGTGATGCGGTCGGATCGGCTCAAGCAGGTCATGCAGCAGCAGGATCCGAATTTCGACGAGAAGAACGCCGGCTTCAGCCGGTTCAGCAAGTTCGTGCTCGAGGCCAGCCATCGGCGCCTGATCAAGCTCACCAAGCTGGACAACGGACAATACGAAGTCTCACCCGGGAGTGCTGCACCTGCCTCGGCCCTCAGCGCCGCGATTGTACCGAGCGCCTCGGCTCCGGTCGCCGACAGCGGCGAGCCGGAAACCCGCGAGCCGCGGGCGGAGGGAGGTCGCAGTCGCCGCGGGCGCGGACGGGGACGGGGGCGCGGTGCCCGGGAAGGGGCGGAGGCCCCTCGCGCGGCCACACCCGCGGTCGAGACCGCCGCGGTGGCGCCGGCCAAGGCGCCGTCCGGGCCGCGTCGGACCGAAGGGCTCACCCTCATCCGTGCCTTCGATCTGGTGCGTCGCTCGCTGGGAGAACTGCCGTCGCCCGCAGGTCACGAGGCGCTCCGGCTACGAATGGTCGCCCTCCACGGCCGACTCGACCCATTGCTCCAGCCGGAGCGGTTCCCCCGGCTCCTGCGGCAGGTGCACGACGCCGAGGTGGCGGATGTCCGGAAGGTTGGGGAGGACGAATTCGAGATCGCGGGCCGGGGCATGGAGCCCGCGGTCTCCGCCGCGATCGCCAGCGGTCGCGCGGTCGAGCAGCCCGCTGGCGCGGGCTCATCCCAAGCTGTCCCAGCTGGTGAAGCGGCTGCCGTTCGTGGCGGGATCCGGTTCCGGCGCGGCTCCAAGCTCCCGACCGGCCGCCCCGACATCGCCATGGTCGGCGTAGTCAATCTTGATGAAGAGCCAGTGGCGGAGGTAAAGCCGGCCAAGACTGCAAAGGCCGCCAAGACCCCCCGGAAGAAAGCCGCGAAGCCAGCGGCGGAGGTGGTTGTTGAGGCCGAGGCCGCTCCGCCGCGGAAGAAGAGCGGTGGAGGTCGAGCCAGGAAGAAGGCGGAGTGACCCAACAGGGACGACGGGCAGCGCCGCTGCCCGTTTCCTTTTTCCGGCACGGCGCCATCGCTGTGGCGAGGGGTTTGCTCGGTGCCTCGCTGGTCAGCCGCATCGGAGACCTGTACACCGCGGGTCGGATCGTGGAGGTCGAGGCCTACCTCGGCGCGACCGATCCCGCTTCTCACGCCTACCAGTTCCGCCGTCACGCGCAGAACGCCGCGATCTACGGCGATCCAGGCACCTGGTACGTGTACCGGGCCTACGGGATGCACTGGTGTGCCAACCTGGTCACCGGCCCGCCGGGGGAGGGGGCGGCGGTACTGTTGCGGGCGGTCGAGCCGGTGACTGGACCGCTCCATATGCGACGCCGGCGGGGAGTGGAGACTGACCGGCTGCTGACCTCGGGGCCAGGGAGGCTCAGCGTGGCCTTCGGGATCACACAGGCGGTCAATGGGGAGCCGATGGCGTCATCGGCAGTGGTCGTGCAGGCAGGGGAGGGCGCACCGGATGCGCAGGTATTGGAGACGCCGCGAATCGGCATCAGTCGGGCAGCGGAACTGCCGCTCAGGTTCGTGATCCGGGGCAGTCCGTGGCTTTCGCGGCGGAGCCCGCTGGCAGAAGATCCGGGGTAAACGGAGCGAGGCGGCCTGGTGCAGGCCGCCCCGCTTTCATGGCGTTACCCCGGTGCTCTTACTCGCCGCTGCCCTTGGTGTCCACCCGGGCCGACCCTAGCCCGATGCGCAGCCCCGCGGTCAAGGTGTGAATCGGTCCCTGCAGCAGGCGGCCCTGCCCGACAACGAGATTCGAGGCGTCCCTGACGACTGAGACGGACTGGGAGGTCCAGATCTGGGCCTGGGCGAATGCGGCTACGCGGCTTACCCGCAACTGCACACCCACCAGGAGACTGGCGGCGCCGTAGCTGCCCACCCGATTGGTAACCTCCTGGGCGAATTGCTGGACGTCTGGAGCGCCAACCACCGCCTGCGGGCGAGGGTGTACCACGTGGATCAGGGCGAATCCGCCACCAAAGTACGGCTGGATTGCGCTTTTCCACGGCAGGGCCAGGACCATGCCGTTGTACATCCGGATGTCGTTGAAAAGCACGTTGCGGGTGCTGTTGGCCGCAGTCGGATCGAAGTAGCTCGAGGTCTCATTCGAGCCAAACCCTTCCTGAACTTGAAAGAGAAAGGCGACCCGACGCAAGTTGACCATGACGTGTCCGCCGACCATCGGGATGGCACCGCGAGTCTGGGTTGGGGTCTCGAACAGCATGACCCCCCCCTGCGCACCGATGTACCACTGATTGTCCCCGATCGGGGGACCGGCGGTCTGGGCTGCCAGAGGGCCGGTGCTTGCGGCCAGGACCACGGCTCCGAACAGCCATTGAGAAACCTTGTGCATCAGACGACCTCCAGAGGAAGCCTGCATCGGGGCGAAAACGGGCCGCGACGAGCGGCGAGACGCTCCCATTCGGCAAGAACACCACCACGCGGGGCCGGCCGAGAGTAGTTGACTGTCTTCAAGCGGTTTGTGATGTTCTAAGTTGCTTGCTGGCAGTGATTTACCTGGTTGTCGCCGTTTGGCGATCAGGTGGGCAACTGCCATCAAACGCTGCGAATGGCTTAACAAGATAGGAAGAAGCCGGGAAAAAAGCGAGAGTCTTTCGCCGGTTGCCATGGTAGCCTATACCTATTCCCGAAGCGGACTTGTGGCTCCTGTGTTAGAAATTACTTGAAGTCGTCAGATCACCCCGAGCCGCCGACCCACTCGGGTGATGGCCGAAAGTGCCTCATCCAGGTCGGCTCTGGTGTGGGTCGCCGAAATCTGGCAGCGGATCCGTGCCTGCCCCTGCGGTACCACGGGAAAGCCAAAACCGGTGACGAAGACGCCCTCCCGCAGCAACTGGCTGCTCATCTCGATTGCCTTGGCGGTCTCCCCAAGAATGACGGGGATAATCGGCGTTTCTCCCGGCATCGGCGCGAATCCAGCCGCCTGCAACTGCTCGCGGAAGTAGCGCGCGTTGTCGCGCAGCTGTTCGACCCGTTCCGGATGGTGCTCGAGATACTCGATGCTGGCGAGTGCACTCGCGGCGACGGTGGGGGGAAGGGCATTGGAAAAAAGCTGCGGGCGAGCGCGCTGCGTGAGGTAGTCACACACCGATGGAGTGGCGGCGACGAATCCGCCGGCCGCCCCGCCGAGTGCCTTGCCAAGGGTCGAAGTGATGATGTCGACTTCGCCCACCATGCCGAAGTGCTCCGCCGTGCCCCGCCCGTGGCGTCCGAGCACACCGGTGGCGTGCGAATCGTCCACCACGAGCACCGCGTGGTGCTTGCGGCAGAGCTGGGCGATGTCGGGCAGCTTCGCGATCGCTCCCTCCATCGAGAAGATGCCGTCGGTGATGACCATGCGGACCCGCCGATCCTTCGCGGCGAGCAGCTTCTCCTCCAGATCGGCGAGGTCGGCGTGGCGGTACACCGCACTCTGGCAGCGGGTGATCGCCTTGGCGAGGCGAATCCCGTCGATGATGGAAGCGTGATTCAGCTGGTCGCTGATGATGATGTCCTGCTCGCCGAGCAGCGTGCCGGGCACCGCTTCGTTGGCGTTCCAGCAGCTCACAAAGCTGAGCGCGGCGTCGGTGCCGACCAGGCGGGCGCAGGCGGTCTCGAGATCGCGATGCACGGTGAAGGTGCCGCAGATGAACCGCACCGAGCCGGTCCCGGCCCCGAACCGGTCGAGGGCGGCGTGGCCCGCCGCCACGACCTCGGGCTGGTTGCACAGCCCCAGGTAGTTGTTGGAGGAGAGCACGATAACCTCGCCGTGCCCCTCCATGTGGGTCCGGGGGGCCTGCGGTCCCTCGAGATAGAGCATCTGCTTGTACACCCCATCGCGGCGGAAGCCGTCGATCTCCCCGGCGATGCGCTGAGTGAAGGCGTCCATCATCGGCTGATCTCCAGGATGACCTTGCCCGCCGCCCCATCCTTGATGACCTGCACGGCTTCCGCGATCTGATCCAGCTGGAACCGATGGGTGATCACGGGACGGGGATCGAACTGGCCGGCGCGCAGCAGGCGGAACATCTGCTGCCAGGTGTCGTACATCCGTCGGCCGGTGACGCCATAGAGCGTCAGTCCCTTGAAGATCACGTCGCGGGCAAAGTTGACCTCGGTCGTCACGCTCGGCGTGCCCAGGAAGTTCACCCGGCCCGCGAGCCGGACGGCGCTGAACGCGGTCTGATGGCCCGCCGGGTGGCCACTCATCTCGCAGACAAGATCGACCCCGTCGCCGCCGGTCAGTTCGCGGCAGCGGGCCACGACATCATCGGTGGCGGGATTGAGCGTGACGTGCGCCCCCATCTGCCGGGCGATCTCGAGCCGCTTGGGATTGAGGTCGCTGGCAATCACGAGGGAGGCGCCCGCCGCACGAGCCACGCCGACGGCGAAGCAGCCGATCGGTCCGCAGCCGAGGACCAGGACGGCGCTGCCCGGGACGTTGCCGCCCTCGAGGACGGTGTGGACGGCGTTGCCGGTCGGGTCCATGATGGCGCCGATCTCGGTCGGGATTCCATCGAGCTTCATCACATTGGAGGCGGGCATCGCGATGTACTCGGCGAACGCACCGTCGCGATCCACCCCGATGATACGGGTGCGGCGGCAGACATGGGCGTCACCGGTGCGGCAGGGGAGGCAGTGGCCGCAGACGATATGTCCCTCGGCGGTGACGCGGTCACCCTCTTCCAGCAGGCCCTCGGTGCGCGCTTCCGCGCCCAGCTCAACGATCTCTCCGGCGAACTCATGACCGATCACCACCGGCGGACGGAGGCGACCACTGGCCCAGGCATCCCACTCCCAGATATGCAGGTCGGTGCCGCAGACGCCAGCATAGTGCACCTTGATGAGCACATCGCTCGGCCCGCAGGTGGGCTTGGGCACGTCCCGGAGCTGCATGCCGGGTCCAGGGGCTGTCTTGACGAGAGCGCGCATGGGTGAGGGCGTCGAGAATTGGGTTTGAGAAGCTGGCGGTGGGCGGTAGGCGGTAGGCGCTGTGCATGGGCCAACATGGCAACGGCCATCCGGACGCGGGCAAACTTAACCCTTCGGCGGTCCGAGCAGTACCGCCTATCGCCTATCGCCGATCGCCTCTGTTCTCAGAGAATCGACCGGGTCAGTCCACCATCCACGCTGAGGGCGGTTCCGGTGACGTAGCGGGCGGGGTCCGAGGCAAGAAAGAGGGCGACCGCAGCGAATTCGTCAGGCACTCCGATGCGACCGATCGGGACGGCGCCGCCCATATCCTCGAGCACCGCAGCGGCGCTCCGTCCGGCGGCTGTGGCGCGCGTCTCGGCGAGATGCTGCAGGCGATCGGTCCCGAAATAGCCGGGGCAGAGCACATTGACCGTGATTCCCGCCGGGGCGACTTCATCGGAGAGCGCCTTGGAAAAGCCGAGCACCCCGGCCCGGGCGGTGGTCGAGAGCATCAGCGACAGGGATGGCTGCTTGGCGGCGACGGAGGTGAGGCAGAGGATGCGCCCCCATCCCGCGGCCCGCATGTGCGGCACGGCGGCACGGCAGAGATGAACGGTTGACAGGAGGCTGGTATCGATCGCCTGCTGCCAGGATTCGGCCGAGTGACTCTCGAAAGGGCCGGCGGCTGGCCCGCCCGAGTTGCACAGCAGGATATCGGGTCCACCCATGGCCTCATGCACCCGTGCGACAAGGGCGGTTGCCGCGGTGGCATCGCTGACATCCGCGGGGAACGGGAGGATCTGGGCGTCCGATCCCTGCGATTCCTTCCTGAGACGGTGCGCTGCCAGGTCGAGCTTGGCCGGGTCGCGGCCATTGAGTGCCACCTGCGCACCCTCCGCGAGCAGTCGTGCGGCGATGGCGTATCCGAGGCCGCTCGAGCCGCCGCAGATCAGCGCGACACGACCAGTCAGGCCCAGGTCCATCGGGTTAGCCGGTCGCGTTGCGTGAGGAGGGGCGGGGGACGGCGCGTGCACTCACCGCCGGGGGCTTCCCCAGCAGGAGCCCGAAGGACCGTGCCGGGCGGCGCTTTTCCGGGGTGAGGATTTCGCGGGTCCACTCGCCGTAATGCGAGAGATACGCATCGGGCGCGAGGGCATGCTCGCTCGGGACGACGAGATGTACGCCACTGGGTGCGGTGCGGTCCATCAGCTTGTGCAGAATCTCGCGGCGTGCGCTGGAGGTTTCCGGATCGAGGGTGCCGGTATCCAGCACGACGAGGTGGACGTGCGGACGCAGGTCGTGCGGCAGCTGCCCGGTCGGGGTGACGTAGGTGACGCAATAGTGTCCCAGGGCTTCCTCGGCGACCCGGGATTCGACCTGGTCCACGAGATTCATGTCCTGGCCGATGAACGTCACCTCGACGTCGTGCGCGGCCAGGAGAAACGCGATCGGGGCGGCGTCCATGCCGATCACGAGCGCGCTGTCACCGGGTTCGAGGCGTGGCAGAAGCCGGCTCACCGGGCAGCGGCGGTCGATGCCCCAGTGGGTGGGTTCACGCTGGGCGCTGCGGAGCTGGCGACAATGCTTGGCCCAGCGGGAATACGGCTTGAGTCCGAGCCGGTGGTGGATCAGGCGATCCACCCAATCGGTGAGCAGCACCTCGGTGAGCAGGAACTGTTCACCCTGGGCCGTCTCCATTTCGGAGATGGCCATGTCGCCCAAATCAAGCAGTTCCCGGCGCGAGAGGTTGTTCTTGTAGCTCTCGATCCGCTGCAGGATGTACTCCTGGTACTGGTGCTTGAGCGACGGCACCGCCCGGCGCCGTCGATGCTCCTGGAGCTGAAGCGCGGTCAGCATGGGTGCGAAAGCCTGCGTGGCATGAGCTTCCGAGGGGGCACAGTGGGGGAACGAGTGCCTTCAAAGTCGTACCGAGGGGGAAGGGTGTCAACGGAGAAGCGGGCGATGGGCGGTGGGGGGTAGGCGACAGGCGGTGGGCGGTGGCGCGTGGGTGGCTCACGCTGCCGTCAGCACCGCACCTTTCAGGTAGCCGGTCTCGGGGATGGTGAGGATCTCGGGATGATCGATGCCCTGGCCGAGGAGCTGGACCAGTGTCAGGCGACGACCGCTGTCCTGGGCGGCGGATTCCAGCATGGCCAGGAACTCGGAGCGGCGGACGTGGAACGAGCACGACGCCGTGAGCAGGCTGCCGCCGGGGGCGAGCAGGCGCATGGCGCGGAGGTTGATTTCCTTGTAGCCGCGCAGCGCTTCCGGGGCGGTCGCCTTGCTCTTGGCAAATGCCGGCGGGTCCACGACGATCGTGTCGAACCGGCGGCGTTCCCGGTCCCACTGCCGCAATTGCTCAAAGGCGTCTGTCTCGAGCCAGGAAATGTTGTCGCGCTGGTTGAGTCGCGCATTCTCGGCGCCGCGGGCGAGCGCCTCCCCGCTCGTGTCGAGGGCGGTGACGTGGCCGGCCCGGGTCGCAAGGTGCAGTGCGAAGCTGCCATGATAGGCGAAGCAGTCGAGCGCCTGGCCCCCAGGCACGGCGAGTGTGCCGGCCAGCAGACGATTGGGGCGCTGGTCGAGAAAGGCGCCGGTCTTCTGGCCGCGCCAGGGTGCGGCCAGATATCGCACCGAGCCCTCGCGCACCTCGATCGACTCGGGCACCGTGCCACGGACGGCCGAGATTTCCTCGGTGAGCCCCTCACGGCGGCGCACGGCGGCGTCATGTCTGACGAGGATCCCTTCCGGCTGGCAGAGCTCCATCAGGGCGTCGAAGATGGTTTCCCGCATGGTCTCGAGGCCGGCGGAGAGCAGCTGCACGACCAGCCAGCGATCGTAGCGATCCACCACGAGCGAGGGGAGCGCGTCGCCCTCGCCGTGCACGAGGCGCCAGGCGGTCGCATCGATGGCGGCGCGGCGGGCCAGTGCCGCGCGCAGGCGCTCGCGCCACCAGGCCGCATCGATCGTCGTGTCGTCGGCGGTGAGCAGCCGCAGCCGGATCTCGGAGCGTGGCGAGTAGAGCGCCATGCCGAGATGCTTGCCTTTCCGGTCCAGCACACGGCAGACTCCGGCCACCTCCGGCTCCCCCAGGAGGTCGCTGCGGTAGATCCACGGGTGCCCGATCAGCCAGCGGTCGGCGCCTTTCTGGGAAACGCGGGCTTCGGGGAGGGGCATGGGAAGGAGGGAGTGAGGAGTGAGTGGGCGACTAGGCGATTGGGCGGTTGGGCGATTAGGTGATTGGGCGATCAGGCGATTGGGCGTTCACGGAGGGTGGAGATCACTTCTCCACG
>JANOFA010000602.1:0-9140 GCA_031413355.1 Gemmatimonadota bacterium
CTGCTGGGCGGGTATGGTGGCGCCGCGGTCGCCAAGGCCGGGGTTGGCGCCCTGATCCTGAGCGGCTGGGTCAAGCCGGTGCTTTTCATCTTCCTCTCGCCGATCATCGGTCTCGTGCTGGGCCTCTCGCTCAGCGTGGCATTGTCCTGGGCGCTGCGGCGGCAGGCGCGCGGACCGATGGAGCGGCTGTTCCGCCGGCTGCAGCTCGTCTCCGCGGCGCTATTCTCGCTGAGCCACGGCGCCAACGACGCGCAGAAGACCATGGGGATAATCGTGGGCCTGCTGGTCTCGGTGCAGGCCAGCTTCGCGGTCCAGACCGGCTGGCTGCGCAACCTCTACCTGCCGACCGCGGACGTCATTCCGTTCTGGGTCGAGATCGCCGCCTACAGCGCCATCTCGCTCGGCACCGCGTTCGGTGGCTGGCGCATCGTGAAGACGATGGGCTCCCGGATCACGCGGCTGCAGCCGTTCGGTGGGTTCTGCGCCGAAACCTCCGGCGGCCTCACCATCCTCATGGCGTCGGCGTGGGGCATCCCCGTGAGCACGACGCACACGATCACCGGCGCCATCGTCGGAGTCGGCGCGAGCCAGCGGATTTCGGCGGTGCGATGGGGCGTGGCGGGCAAGATCGTCTGGGCCTGGGTGCTGACGATCCCGATGAGTGCGGCGATGGCGGGGTTGTGTTACCTGTTGCTGAGGTGAGCGTGGTCATTGGCCGTTAGCCGTTGGCTCACGGCCTGTAGCTAATGGCCAACGGCTAACGGCCAACGGCCCAGTTCACGCGGCCCTGCTCCGTCTCCCCATCGCCGCCATGCGGTACTCGTCGATCAACCGGTCATAGATCCCGTCCCACTGCCGTTCCGCGGCGGTCGCCAGACCCCCAGCCGCGAGTCGGTGCCGCAGCGCCCCGTCGCCTAACAGGATCCGCAATCCGTCCGCCAGCGCCCCGGTATCCTGCGGCTTGACCAGCCAGGCGTTCCGGTCATGCTCCGCGAATTCCAGCACACCACCACCGCGCACCGCCAGCGCCGGCAGGCCCGAGGCCATCGCTTCCAGCAGCGAGTTGCCGAACGTCTCGGTCGAGGACGGAAAGACGAAGCAGTCGGCGCTGGCATAGGCCTCTCCCAGTGCCCGCCCCTCCAGCAGGCCACCGAGGTGAATGCCCGCCGGAGCGTGGCGCCGGATCTCCTCGTCCAGCGGCCCCTGACCCACCAGCACGAGCTGGGCATTGCCGCGGGTCGGCCGCACGGCCTGCCAGGCGGCGACGAGCCGATGAATGTCTTTCTCCCGCGCCAGTCGCCCGACATAGGTGACCAGCAGGTCCTCCGGCCCCACGCCGTAGCGTGCGCGATAGGCCTCGCTCCGAAAACCGGGATGGAACTCCGCGGGATCGACCCCGCGGGTCCACAGCCCGGTGTGGGTCACCCCTCGTCGTGCCAGGGACTGCTGATAGAGGCGTGACGGCACCAGCACCCGCTCGGCATGGCCATAGAACCAGCGGAGATACACCCACCCCATGCTCAGCACCCACGCGACACCGTAGCGCTGGGCGTATTTCTGATAGTCGGTATGGGCGGAGGCGATGATCGGCAGGTCGAGCTGCTGCGCCGCCTTGAGTCCGGCGCGCCCCAGCGCGAACTCGGTAGCGAGATGTACTACGTCGGGCTGGAAGGCGGCGAGGTCGGCCACGATTTCCCGCTGCCGCGGGAAGGCCCACTGCACATCGGGGTAGAGAAATAGCGGCACTCCCGGTGAGCGATGCACCTCGGGACGATCCTCCGTGCCCGGCGGGAGCGGGTAGCTGGCTGAATAGACCCGGACAACGTGGCCCCGCGCTTCGAGGGCGCGCACCAGCCGGAGCAGGGTGACCCCAACCCCGCTCACCATCGGCCAGTAGACCTCGGAGAAGATCGCGATGCGCATGGGGCAAAGGTCGAAGGATCGGGTCACGGGCTCACGACAGCCGGACAACAGCGCCGTCAGCGACTGGTCGTAGCCTAGTGATGGGAGGGAGAGAGGGGAAGGGAGTGGGCGGTAGGCTTGGGTAGGTCGGGCCTCCGTGCCCGACCAGGCGGCAGGCGGTGGGCGGTGGGCGGCGATAGGTGAACCGAGTGCAGTTGTTGTCATCCTGAGCGCAGCGAAGGATCTCTACAGGTCGGAGCTGAGCCCGGGGTAGGGCTCCGGGGCAAAGAGATCCTTCGCTTCGCTCAGGATGACGCGGGAGGAGCGAACGGCTAACGGCTGAAGGCTGACGGCTGACCGCTGACGGCTGACGGCTGAAGGCTGAACGCTGCTTCACCCAATCGACCCCAGCCGCCGTAGTTTGGGTACCTGCCACGCAATGACCCCGACGACAAGCATGGGCACGAGCCCGCCGAACACCACCGCTGGCACGGCGCCGAACAGTCTGGCTGCGACCCCTGACTCGAAGGCGCCGATCTCGTTCGAGCTCCCGATGAAGACCGCGTTGACCGCAGCCACCCGGCCGAGCAGATGCCGGGGCGTAAGCGTCTGCAGCAGCGTCGAGCGGAGCACCACGCTCACATTGTCGAACACTCCTGACAGCACCAGGACTGCGAGCGAGAGCGGAAAGCTCGTCGACAGCCCGAAGGCGGTGATGCAGACACCATAGAGCGCCACCGAGACCAGCAGCGTCCGGCCGACGCGCGCCTGCAGTGGCCGGTGGGAGAGATAGACCGACATGAGCACGGAACCGATGGCGGGGCCGGCACGCAGCAGCCCGAGCCCTTCGGCACCGACGTGAAGGACCTCGAGGGCGAAGACCGGCAGCAGCGCCTCCGCTCCGGCGAAGAGCACCGAAAAGAGATCCAGCGTCAGCGCGCCCAGCAGCACCGGCTGGGTCCGCACGAAGCGCACTCCCTCCAGCAGCCCGTTCAGACCACTCACTCCTTCGCGGGCCGCAGGATGTGGTCGGGCCCGCACCAGCAGGAGCGAGGCGAAGGCAATGACCAGTAACGTCAGCGCGACCCCGTAGGCCATCGCGGCGCCACCGAAGCCCAGCACCAGGCCGCCAACCGCGGGGCCGGCCACCGCGCCAAACTGCCAGGTACTGCTCCGCCAGGTGATGGAGTTGAGGTACAGCTCGCGCGGCACGAGATCAGCCGCGAAGGCGGTGCGCGTCGGCTGGAGAAAACTCCGCGCGATACCGCTGAAGAAAATGACCGTGTACACCATCCACGCGGTGTCTGCCCGGACGAGGTGGAAGAGGGTCAGAGCCAGGAGCGCGCCGAAGCAGGCGAGCAGCAGGATCATCGCGCTCAGGCAGAGGCGCCGCCGGTCGAACCGATCCGCCGCCTGCCCCGCCGGCAGGGCAAAACTGATGAACGGAATGGCCTCGGCCAGACCGACGAAACCGAGCGCCAGCGGGTCCCGCGTCACCTGGTAGATCTGCCACCCGACCACGACGCCGATCATCGTCTGGGCCAGTGTCTGGCTCAGCAGGAAGGCGATGAACCGACGAAAGTCCCGCACCCGGAGCGCGGCGTAAGGATCGTGAATCGGGAAGGCGGGAGTCGGATCCATGGGCGGCAATGTAGGTGGAGGGTGCCTGCCCCGGCGACGCCGCCTCGGCTAGGTTGAGAGAATCAGCCGTCCAGACCATTCGAGGTGACGCCGTGCCCACTCCCGTTGTCGATCCACTCCAGCTCATCGGGCCCGTACTCCCCGACAGTGCGCGGGTCCTGACTCCCGAGGCGCTGGCCTTCGTGGCCGATCTCCAATGCCGTTTCGGGCCCGGCCGTCAGGCCCTCCTCGATACCCGCCGGGCGCGACGGCGCACCTTCCACGCGGGGACCCTCCCCGATTTCCTCCGCGAGACCATCAGCATCCGCGAAGGGCCCTGGCGGGTGGCGCCGACGCCCGCGGACCTCGAGGACCGGCGGGTGGAGATCACCGGCCCAGTGGAGCGGAAGATGATGATCAACGCCTTCAACTCCGGGGCAAAGGTCTTCATGGGCGACTTCGAGGATGCGCTCTCTCCCACCTGGGAGAACGTGATCGCGGGACAGGGCAACTGTCAGGATGCCGTGCGTCGCACCATCGCCTTTGTGGCGACGGATGGACGGGAGTACCGGCTCGCCGAACGGATCGCGACCCTCGTGGTGCGACCGCGCGGCTGGCACATGAGCGAGAAGCACGTACTCCTCGCCGGCGCACCGGTCTCCGCCAGCCTGTTCGATTTCGGGCTCTACTTCTTCCATAACGCCGCCGAACTCCTCCGCCGCGGCAGCGGCCCCTATTTCTATCTGCCCAAGCTGGAGAGTCATCTCGAGGCCCGGCTGTGGAATGATGTCTTCCGCCACGCCCAGAATGCGCTCGGCATCCCCCAGGGCACCATCCGGGCGACCGTCCTGATCGAGACGATTCTTGCGGCTTTCGAGATGGAGGAGATTCTCTACGAGCTGCGGGACCACGCCGCAGGGCTCAACGCCGGCCGGTGGGACTACATCTTCTCGATCCTCAAGAATTTCGGCCACCGGCCCGAGTTTGTCCTCCCTGATCGAGGCCAGGTCACGATGGCCGTGCCGTTCATGCGGGCGTACACCGAGCTCCTGGTCCGCACCTGCCATCGGCGCGGGGCCCACGCCATCGGGGGGATGGCAGCCTTCATCCCGTCCCGGAAGGACGCGGAGGTGAATGCCACCGCGATGATGCGGGTCGGCGAAGACAAGACCCGCGAGGCGAATGATGGCTTTGACGGCTCGTGGGTGGCCCACCCCGACCTGGTCGGGGCGGTGCTCGAGGTCTTCAACGCCAAGCTGGGAACTCGCCCCAACCAGAAGGACCGGCTGCGGGAGGAGGTCCGCACCACCCGTGGTGCGCTGCTCGATGTCGCGATTCCGGGCGGTCAGGTGAGCGAATCCGGAGTGCGCACGAATATCCGGGTGGCGCTCGAGTACATCGAGAACTGGCTGGACGGCCGGGGCGCGGTGGGTATCGCCAATCTCATGGAGGATTCGGCCACCGCAGAGATCTCCCGCACTCAACTGCGGCAATGGGTGACCCAGGGCGTGACCCTGGCCGATGGCCGGCGCTGCACCCCGGAGCTCTACCGTCAGTTCCGCGAGGAGGAGGCCGCCCGCCTGGCCTCCACCTCCGGGGATACCGCGCGGCTCAAGAGTTCAGCGGCGCTCATGGACCATCTGGTGTTGGGGGAGGCTCCGGAGGATTTCCTCACCCTGCCGGCGTACGAGCAGCTGGGCTGAGGAGCAGTGGGACCCCGGGAGCTCCCCGGGGGTACATCTGTCGGACAGTGTACTGGGGCGGCAGGGGTCGAACCTGCAACCTCCCGGTTAACAGCCGGGCGCTCTGCCAGTTGAGCTACACCCCAATGTTCCTGCGCTGGCGAATCGACTATCGGCCCACCCCGACCGCTCCTGTACGGTGGACCCCGCGGGCCGCCCATCGGCCCAACAAAAAACCCGCCGCTCATGCGCCGGGTCCGGGCGTTTCAGCGCGATCCGTGAATCGCCTACGCCCGACCCGTCTCCCCGAGGCAGCGGTTCGAGTTTCGATTGCGAAAACTGCTCTGGCGGATATTCATGGCGACGGATATCCTACCAAGACGAAGGAACCGGGTCAAGGAGCCGCAGCGACGGTTCGCCCCGAATTCACCACTTCTTCATGTGACGCCGGCACTTTTGGAGCTTCCCTCCTCCACCAGGATTCGCCATGACCTCAACCATGATGCCCTCCGCCACCGCCAAGCTCCCCGCAGGAGCGGCGGCGTACAAGATGACCATCCCCGTCCGGGCCAGGTACGACAACTGGATAGGCGGCGAGTACGTCGCGCCGGTGAAAGGCAAGTATTTCGCCAATCCCACCCCCATCACGGGACAACCGCTCTGCGAGGTGGCCCGCTCGACCCATGAGGACGTCGACAAGGCGCTGGACGCCGCCCATGCAGCGGCCATGAGCTGGAATCACACCTCCACCACCTACCGGGCGAACATCCTCAACCGGATCGCCGACCGGCTGGAGCAGAACCTCGAGGCCATAGCACTCATCGAGACGCTTGATAACGGCAAGCCAATCCGCGAGACGATCAACGCGGACCTCCCGCTCGCCGTCGACCATTTCCGGTACTTCGCTGGTGCGCTCCGGGCGCAGGAGGGCACCATCTCCCAGATCGACGAGGACACCGTCGCGTATCACTTTCACGAGCCGCTCGGCGTGGTGGGCCAGATCATTCCCTGGAACTTCCCGCTGCTGATGGCGATCTGGAAGCTCGCGCCCGCCCTCGCGGCGGGAAACTGCGTGGTTCTGAAGCCCGCCGAGCAGACGCCGGTCTCGATCATGGCGTTCATGGAACTGATCGCCGACATCCTGCCCAGCGGGGTGGTCAACGTGGTGCAGGGCTTCGGCGTCGAAGCCGGCAAGCCGCTCGCCTCGAGCCCGCGGATCGCCAAGATCGCCTTTACCGGCGAGACCACGACCGGCCGGCTGATCATGCAATACGCCGCCGAGAACCTGATCCCGGTCACATTGGAGCTGGGTGGCAAGTCGCCCAACATCTTCTTCGCCGACGTCATGGAAGCCGACGACGACTTCTTCGACAAGGCGCTCGAGGGCTTCGCGATGTTCGCCCTGAACCAGGGCGAAGTCTGCACCTGTCCTTCCCGGGCGCTGGTGCAGGAGTCGATCTACGACAAGTTCATGGAGCGGGCCGTCGCGCGCACCAAGGCGATCGTCGAGGGCAGCCCGCTGGATTCCGCAACCATGATCGGTGCGCAGGCCTCGAACGATCAGCTGGAAAAGATCCTGAGCTACATCGACATCGGGAAGAAAGAGGGCGCGAAGGTGCTCACCGGCGGCGCCCGGCGGGTCCATCCCGGCGAGCTCAAGGACGGATACTACGTCCAGCCGACCATTCTCGAAGGCCACAACCGGATGCGGGTCTTCCAGGAGGAGATCTTCGGACCGGTCGTCTCGGTGACGAAGTTCAAGACCCAGGACGATGCGCTGGCAATCGCCAACGACACGCTGTATGGCCTGGGCGCCGGCCTCTGGAGTCGCGACGCCAACACCTGCTACCGCATGGGCCGCGCGATCAAGGCCGGGCGGGTGTGGACCAACTGCTACCATCTCTATCCCGCCCACGCGGCGTTCGGCGGCTACAAGCAGTCCGGCATGGGCCGGGAGAACCACAAGATGATGCTGGATCACTACCAGCAGACCAAGAACATGCTCGTCAGCTACAGCCCCAAGAAGCTGGGCTTCTTCTGAGTTCCATTCAACCGGACGACCAGCACCCCGTCGCGAGGGTGCTGGTCACCGAGCCGGCAGTGACCGTGCTTCGCCAACTCGAGGCGGAGCATGGCCCGCTCCTGTTCCACCAGTCGGGGGGCTGCTGCGACGGCAGCTCCCCGATGTGCTATCCGCGCGGGGAATTCCGGATCGGCGCGCGTGACGTCCTGCTCGGAGAAATCGGCGGGACCCCGTTCTACATTGGCGGGCTGCAGTACGCGGTCTGGGAGCACACCCAGCTGATCATCGACGTGGTGCCCGGCCGCGGCGGCGGGTTCTCCCTCGAAGCACCGCTCGGCGTTCGCTTCCTGACGCGCTCCCGCGTCTTCGACCCAATCGAGCAGGCCTGGCTCGACGCCTGTCCGCCCCACCGCGGCCCGGCGGTCTGAGCCGGGTCCTGACCTCGGTTCCGCGACCGAGGCGATCACCGCCCGACGGACAGTGGAGCCGGCGCACGAGCGGACTGCCGCGTGACGGCTGGAGCGCCCGGCATGGGTGAGCCGGCCGTCTACGCGCTGCTCCTTGCCGCCGGGGAGGGCAGCCGCTTCGGCGGCGACAAGCTGCTCGCCCGATGGCAGGGCGCCCCGATCATCACCCACGTCGCCACCACGATCGCAGAGAGTATTCAGGCCGGCGTGCTCGCCGGTGCGGTGGCGGTGATCCCCCCGGCCTCAACCGGCCTGGTGTGGCCGCTGGATACGGCAGGCTTCACCCTGGTGGAGAACCCCCATCCGCGCCGGGGTCTGTCCACGTCGCTCCAGCGTGGGCTGTGGGCGCTCTCCCTGCCCGGCGTGCTCCCGGAAGCGGCGGCGGCGCTGATCGTCCTTGCCGATCAGCCGCTGCTGCAGCGCCCGGTCATCAAGGCGCTTGTTGCCGACTGGCGGCAGCATCGTCGGAGCGTCCGACCACGCTATGCTGCCGCGCCGGAAGAACCGGGACACCCGGTGCTGCTCGCGCGGGCCGACTGGCCGCTGGCACAGGAGGCCACCGGTGATGCGGGCGTGGGGGCGCTGCTCGCGACAGTGCCCGGCGGAGTCAGGCTGGTCGACGTCGCCGGGGCCAATCCCGATATCGATACGCCGGAGGATCTCTTCCAGCTCGAGGGCGGCCACTGATGCATCCCAGCCTTTCCGGTGCACCACGAAGTGCCGCCCCGCCGCACACTCCGGCAACGCTGACCGCTTGACGGAACGCTGGGTGACCCGGGATGGCCTCCGACTCTGCGTCGACGATCTCGGCGCGGGGCCCGTCGTGCTCCTCGCGCATGGCATGTGGTGCGACGCCGGGATGTTCACGCGGCTGGCCAATGAACTGGCCCGCGATCACCGCGTTCTGGTGCCGGACCTCCGGGGCCACGGCCGCAGCGATGTTCCCGCTGCGGCCTGGACCATCGCCGACCTCGCCGACGACCTCCAGTCCATCGTGGAGCAGCTCGGCGTGGACCGGCTCACCCTCGCCGGCTTCAGCATGGGCGGGATGGCGGCCGTCGCCTTCGCCCTCCGACACGCCGAACGCCTCAACGGTCTCGCCCTCATCGGCACCAGCGCCGCCGCGGAGGAGCTCTTCCGCATCGCAGAAATCAAGGCACTTGCCCGGATCATCCAGCTCACGGGGCCGCCGCGGTTCCTTGCGCATGAGGCGTCGCGCAGCACATTCAGCCCGGAGTTCCGCGCGACCAATCCCGGCGAGGTGAAACGATGGGAGAGCGTGGTGCAGGCCATGAGCGGCCCCGCGCTGGTCCAGGCCCTTCGCGCGGTCGCGGGGCGCCCCTCCCTGCTCGAAGGGCTGGGCGAGATGCCCACGCCGACGCTGATCATCACCGGCACCGCCGACAAGGTGCTGCGGCCGCGCTGGTCGGATGCCATGCACCGCCG
>JANOFA010000603.1:0-3316 GCA_031413355.1 Gemmatimonadota bacterium
ATACTCAAGACCCGTTCAAACTGCAAGTGTCCTAAAAGTATCATGATAGGGTCCAAGAGCTGCCCACGAACTGTTTCCACGTTTGCCAAAGTTTTTTTGCACAGCCGACCAGAGCTGGGATCACCTCCCCTCCACGGTCCAGCGCCAGCTGATCGAGAAGCAGCTCCATCTGCACGTGATTGACGCCGTCGCCGTGGCCCGCCAAGCCGGCCTCGGCGGCCGGATCAACACGGTGATGCAGGTAGGGTTCTTTGCCCTGACCCCGGCTGATGCCGCTCGCGGAAGCGACCGACGCGATCAAGCGGGGGATCGAGAAGAGCTACGGCAAGCGGGGCGAGGTGATCGTCGCCAAGAACTTCGCCGCGGTCGATGCGACGCTGGCGAACCTGCACGAGGTGACGGTTCCCGCCACGGTGACCAGCCGGATTCCGATGCGCCGGCCGGTGCCCGTCGGCGCCCCCGAGTTCGTGCAGCTGGTGAGCGCACGGCTGATCGCCGGTGAGGGCGACCAGCTCCCCGCCAGCGCCGTTCCGGTCGACGGCACCTGGCCGACGGGTACGACCCAGTGGGAAAAACGAGATCTCGCCAGCGACGTCCCCGCCTGGGATCCGGACATCTGCATCCAGTGCGGCAAGTGCGTGCTGGTCTGCCCCCACGCCGTGATCCGCGCCGCGGTCTACGAACCCGCGGCACTCACCGGTGCGCCGGAGGGATTCCTCTCCGCTCCGGCGCGCTGGCGCCAGTTCGGCGAACAGAAGTACACCCTGCAGGTCTCCACCGACGACTGCACCGGCTGCCGGCTCTGCGTCGAGATCTGTCCGGTGAAGAACAAGCGCGAGGTCCGGCTCAAGGCGATCAACATGGTGCCGCATGCCCCGATCCGCGATCGGGAACAGGCGAACTGGGATTTCTTCCGGACCCTGCCCGAGGTGTCGCGCGCCGCGCTGTCCCTCGACCATGTGAAGGATGTGCAGCTGCTGGAGCCGCTCTTCGAGTTCTCCGGCGCCTGTGCCGGCTGCGGCGAGACTCCTTACCTCAAGCTGCTGAGCCAGCTCTTCGGCGACCGGGCGATGATCGCCAACGCGACCGGCTGCTCCTCGATCTACGGCGGCAACCTGCCGACGACACCGTGGACGACCAACGGCGCCGGCCGCGGCCCCGCCTGGGCCAATTCCCTCTTCGAGGACAACGCGGAGTTCGGGCTCGGCATGCGCCTCGCCGCCGATCAGCAGCGGCTCCGCGCGGAAGAGCTGCTGGGACATCTCGCCCCCCTGGTCGGTGAGACATTCGCCGTCGAGATGCTCGCCGCCGACCAGCACACCGATCAGGAGATCGCCGAGCAGCGGATGCGGGTTAAGGCCCTGCGCACGATCCTCGCTTCTCGGAACGAACCCGAAGCCCGCGACCTCTCCGCCATCGCCGATGCCCTGGTCCGCCGCACCGTCTGGATCGTGGGCGGCGACGGCTGGGCCTACGATATCGGCTTCGGTGGCCTCGATCATGTGCTCGCCTCCGGCCGCGATGTGAACATCCTGGTGCTCGATACCGAGGTGTACTCCAACACCGGCGGCCAGATGTCCAAGGCAACCCCGCGCGGCGCCGTCGCCAAGTTCGCCGCCGGCGGCAAGCGGTCGGCCAAGAAGGACCTCGGCCTCTTCGCGATGTCCTACGGTCATGTGTACGTCGCCCAGGTCGCCATGGGCGGCGACGACAGTCACACCGTCCGCGCCTTTCGCGAGGCAGAGGCATTCAACGGGCCGTCGCTGATCATCGCGTACAGTCACTGTATCGCCCACGGCTATGATCTGGTGCACGGCCTCGAGCAGCAGAAGCTGGCGGTGCAGTCGGCCCACTGGCCGCTGTTCCGGTATCACCCCGATCTGGTGGCGCAGGGCAAGAATCCGTTCCAGCTCGACTCGAAGCCGCCATCCATCCCGCTCAGGAAGTACGCCTACAACGAGACCCGCTACACCATGCTGGCACAGGCGCATCCCGACGCCGCGGCAGCGCTGCTGGCCGACGCGGAGCGGGATGTGCAGGAGCGGTGGCACCGCTACGAATATCTGGCCAAGGCCCCGCCCGACTGGGGCGCGATGGCAGCTCCGGAGGTGATGCATGACTGACCTCACGACCCGATACCTGGGTCTGACACTCTCCAACCCGATCGTGGCCTCCTCCTCTCCGCTCACCGAGCGGGTGGACGACCTGCTGCGGCTGCAGGCCGCCGGTGTTGCCGCCGTCGTGCTGCCGTCGCTGTTCGAAGAGCAGATCAGCATCGACAGCCACGATCTCGATCACAGTCTCACGCACGGCACCGAGAGCTACGCCGAGGCGACGTCGTATTTCCCCGATATGTGGGCGTACAATCAGGGGCCGGCGGGCTACCTCACCCGGCTCGAGGAAGCCAAGAAGGCGCTGGAGATCCCGGTCATCGCGAGCCTCAACGGCGTGTCGAGTGGCGGATGGACCACCTATGCCAAGCGGATGGAGGAAGCGGGGGCAGATGCGCTGGAGCTGAATGTCTATTACGTGCCGACCGACCCCCGCATGAGCGGCTCCGAGGTGGAGGCGATGTACCTCGACCTGGTCCGCGACGTCGTCGGCGGGGTGAAGATCCCGGTGGCGGTGAAGCTCACTCCGTTTCTCAGTGCGCCGGCGCATGTCGCCCGTCAGCTCGGTGAGGTCGGTGCCCGCGGTCTGGTGCTGTTCAACCGCTTCTATCAGCCGGACATTGATCTCGACAAGCTGGAGGTGGTGCCGGCGCTCAATCTGAGCGGGCCGGTCACTCTCCGCCTGCGGCTCAGGTGGGCCGCCATCCTTCACGGCCACACCACCGCGGATATCGCGATCGCCGGCGGCGTCCACAGTGCACACGACGTGCTCAAGTGCATGATGACCGGCGCGAAGGTCGCGATGATGGCCTCGGCGGTGCTGCGGCATGGACCGGAGCATGTGCAGACGGTGCTGCGGGAACTCACGGCGTGGATGGAGCTGCACGAGTACGAGTCGATCCAGCTGATGCAGGGCAGCATGAGCCAGCGGGCCTGCGCCGATCCGGCGGCGTTCGAGCGGGCGAACTACATGAAAGTGCTGCGGTCGTATTCGCTGAAGGGGAGGTAGGCGATTGGGCGATTAGGCGGGTAGGTCCGGCCTCCGTGCCGGACGGGCGATTGGGCGGTTGGGCGGTTAGGCGATTAGGCGATTAGGCGGTTGGGCGGTTGGGCGGTTCGGCGGTTGGCGGTAGGGGGGAAGCGCATCGCCGGCCGATTGGTCCCAGAGCGCGCGTGTGTGCGCCTTTCATTGCTTGGGATCTGTC
>JANOFA010000604.1:0-8831 GCA_031413355.1 Gemmatimonadota bacterium
GCCATTTCGGCGCGTATCGCGAAGGGGTCGGCCCGCTGGTCGGCCGGCTGCGCGACACCTTTGATCCGCGGCAGTCCATCGCCGTCGCCCTGGAGGGCCTGGGTGAGTAGCAGCTCCCCATTCACAGCCCTCGATCCTTGCGTGCATTGCGGCTTCTGCCTGCCCGCCTGCCCCACCTATCTCGCCACCGGCGACGAAGCCGACAGCCCGCGCGGACGCATCGTGTTGATGCGCGCTCTTGAACGCGGCGATGTGGCTCCCGATGACGCCGCGCTGCTGCAGCACCTCGACTCCTGTCTCGGCTGCCGCGGCTGCGAGCCGGTCTGTCCCGCGGGTGTCGGCTATGGCCGGGGGCTCGAGGCCGCGCGCGAACTCCTGGTCCAGCGACGCGGCCTGCGCCCGCTGGCCCGCCTCGTCCTCGCAGTGTTCAGCCGCCGCTGGCTCTGGCGGCCGCTCTTCGGCCTGGCGCGGTGGACGCGAGAGCTCGGTCTCGCCCGGGCACTGGCTGGCCAAGGCTCGCTGGGTTTCTCGCTGGGGATGGTGGCGGCGACGAGCCCCCACCCCCGCACCCCCTCCCCCGCGTTGCGGGGGAGGGGGACTGGGGGAGGAGACCCAACTGTCGCACTGTTCCGCGGCTGTGTGATGGATGCGCTGTTCGGTCATGTCCACGACGCGACCCGGCGAACCCTCGAACGCAACGGCTATCGGGTCGTCGAGGTGCCGGGCCAGGTCTGCTGCGGCGCGCTGCACGACCACGCAGGCGACCGCGCCGGCGCCTCCGCACTCGCGCGCACCAACGTGGCGGCCTTCCGCGGCACCGCCGACCTGATCGCGGTCAACAGCGCCGGCTGCGGTGCACTGCTGAAGGAATACGCCCACCTGCTGGGCACGCCTGACGCCGCCGATATCGGCGCCCGGGTCCGGGACGTCACCGAGCTGCTGGCCGACCGTGGCCCCGTGCCCGGTACACCGCTCGAGCTCGACGTCGCCTACGATGCGCCCTGTCACCTGCAGCATGCCCAACGGGTCCAATCGGCGCCGCTCGCGGTGCTGCATGCCATCCCCGGCCTCCGGCTGCAGCTGCTGCCGGGCAGCGACCACTGTTGCGGCAGCGCGGGGATCTACTCGCTGCTGGAACCGGCGATGTCGCGCACCGTGCTGGAGGCCAAGATCACGAGCCTTGCGGAGGCCGCACCGCGCCCGGCGTTCGTCGCCACCGGCAACCCGGGGTGCCTGATGCAGATCGGCGCCGGGCTGGGCGCGGCCCGCCTCCCGATCAAGGTGGTGCATCCGGTGGAATTGCTGGATTGGTCATATGGAGGCGCCGGCGCGAGGCGGTAGGCGCGAGGCGAACAGCAGTTGACCGCGGGTTGTGGCCCGGCACCAATCCTTCACGACACCCAGCCGCCTCGCGCCCCGTGCCTCTGCCCTCGCACCCCGCGCCCCGCGCCCCGCGCCCCGCGCCCATCCCCCGCTATCTTCTCACCATGCCTCGTGCCATCCTGTTCGATTTCAACGGCGTCATCATCAACGACGAGCCGCAGCACTGCGCCGCCGTGATCGAGACACTCGCCAGCTACCACTATACCCTCGACGAAGCGGGCTACTACCGCGACTACCTCGGCTTCGATGATCGCGAGTGCTTCCGGTTCACCTTCCGGCGCATGGGACTGCCTGACGACGACCAGCGGGTCGCCGAGGCGGTTGAGCGGAAGGCGGCGCGCTACGAGCGGGCGATCCGTGCGTCAATGGTGCTTGTTGGGGGCGCCGCCGACTTCATCCGCGCCGCCGCAGCCGACGGCATCCGGCTCGCCGTGGTCTCCGGCGCCCTGCGGCGCGAGATCGAGCTGGTGCTCGGCGCCGCCGGCCTGCTCCCGCTGTTCGAGACGATCGTGGCCGCTGAAGATGTCGCGGCATGCAAACCCGATCCATTGGGATACCTCCGGGGGCTCGCCTGGTTCGGGCTGGCGAAAGAGCAGGTGGTCGTGATCGAGGATTCCCTCCCGGGACTGAGCGCGGCGCACGGCGCCGGGTTGCGCTGCGCCATGGTCACGACTTCCCACCCGGCCGCCGAGCTGCGGGGCGCGGACCTGGTCTGGGAGGACCTGCTGGGTCATCATCCGCGCGACCTGCCCTGGGCCGCAGCGGCATGACCATTCTCACGATCTCGCCGCAACGACTACGGGAACTGCGCACAGCCGGCATGCAGCGCCTCCGCCCCGCCGCCATCTTCGAGGTTCGCGGGCCCGGCGCACTCACCTGCCTGCAGGGCCTGCTCACCAACGACCTGGTCAAGCCGGGTGATGGCGCGCTGGTCTACGGTGCCCTGCTCACGCCCAAGGGAATGATCGTCGCGGACGGGTGGACCTTCCGGAGTTCCAGCGAGCGGCTGCTCTTCGTCACGGACCCGGCGGGGCACGACGGCATCGCGACGATTTTCCATCGCACGATGCCGCCGCGGCTCGCAAAGGTCACCGACCGGAGCGGGGACTGGGAATCGCTCTGGCTCCACGGTGAACCGGTCGCCTCGCGGATGGAGGCCCTGGGGCACCCCCTGCCGGCAACGGAGACCGGCGGGTGCAGCAGCCAGCATGCCGGGGAGGCGGAACTGGTGCTGGGACGCCCGGCCCCTCATGCCGCGTTTCAGTCGGTGGTCATCGGCCCCAAGGCCGCGGTGGGTTCGCTCCACGCCATGCTGACCGCGGCGGGCCTCGCCTCCGGTACCATGGATGACACCGAGGCCTTCAGGATTCTCGCCGGCTGGCCCGGCCTCGGCGCAGAAATCCTGGAGAAGACCCTGCCGCAGGAAGTCCGCTTCGACGAGAATAGTGGTGTCTCCTACACCAAGGGCTGCTACACCGGGCAGGAGACCGTCGCACGGCTGCACTTCCGGGGACACCCCAATCGCGAGCTGCGCGGGCTGATCTGGGAGGGCACACCCGCGATCGATGAGCGGGGGATTCTCGGGGAGGAGGGGCGCGATGCGGGGGCGGTGACATCCCTGCTGCGGCTCGGCGAGCAGGTGATCGGCCTCGGGCTGGTCCGTCGGGAGATCGTGCTCGGCAGCAGCGTCATTGCGGCGGGTGCGCCGGCACGAGTTGTCGCCCTGCCCTTTCCTCCCTCCCTCAGCGACTGATTCTGGTCACCATCGGCACCGGCCACGCCGGACGCAACACGGGGCTGCCTGACTCGGCAGCCCCGCACAGGCCAGCATCGGCGTGAGCCCGATTACATCGCCTTCGAGGTGTCCCGGGGCATCATGGAATCGTGGGGCATCGCGGACATCGAGTCCATCACCGCAGGGGCGGCGGCGGTCGAATCCATAGCCGGCATGGCCGCTTCCTTCTTGCCACAGGCGGCCAGGGCCAGGAGCCCCGCCACTACAAGCATCTTCTTCATCTGGTCAATCCTCACAAATCGTGGTTGAGACTGCGCGTGGATGGCCGGGCGTACGCCGACGCCCGAAAAACCGCGGTCAAGTTAAGAGAAGAGTCTCATTTGTCAAGCGCCGGGGCGCGGATGATGACCGCGCTGTTAGGCACGGGCGTTCGGGGCCCGGGGGGATGACCCCGGAGCGCCTGACCCGCCGGTGCCGATTTTCGTCATCAGCTCCGACCTGCCAGGACTCATGGTCCCTTCCCGGTCCTCAGCATGAGACCGGCAATTGTCGACAGTCGACAGCCAGCGGCTGACGGCCGACGGCCGATGGCTGACGGCTGATGGCTGACGGCTGATGCCTCCTGCGGAACGCCGCCGCCCCATCGGGGTTTGACTCCAGACTGTTGCCGCGACGGCAGGAGCTTGGCAGCTTTCGGCTGGCGCTCCTTCCGTTCCTTGTTCAAGGTTTCCCGTTCCGGGTACGTCCCTCTCATGACTCGCCTGCCCCAGACTCTTGCCGACCTCAAGCGCTCCCCGTGGGCCGAACGGCCGTTGCGTGGCCGGATCGTCCGCGAAGAGCTTCGCAGCAACCTGCTCGTAGCGCTTGAACGCGGCGAGCCGCTCTTCCCCGGCATCGTGGGCTATGAAGACACGATCGTTCCGCAACTGACTCACGCGCTGCTGGCGCGACATCACTTCATCCTCTTGGGGCTGCGGGGTCAGGCCAAGAGCCGGATCCTGCGCCAGCTCACCCGTTTTCTCGATGAGGTCATTCCGGTCGTCGCGGGGAGCGAGGTGAACGACGATCCCTTCCAGCCGGTCTCCAAGTTCGGCCGGGAGCGGCTGGCCGAATGCGGCGATGCGACACCGATCGCCTGGCTGCCACGGGAACAGCGCTACGTGGAGAAGCTGGCCACACCGGACGTGACGGTGGCGGATCTGATCGGCGATGTCGATCCGATCAAGGCCGCGAAAGGCGGGCATCTGCTGTCGGATGAGATCACGATGCACTTCGGCCTCATGCCGCGGGCCAATCGCGGCATCTTCGCCATCAACGAACTGCCGGATCTGTCGGGCAAGGTGCAGGTAGGCCTGTTCAACATCATGCAGGAGGGCGACGTCCAGATCAAAGGCTACCCGGTGCGGCTGCCGCTCGACATCCTGATGGCTTTCACCGCCAACCCAGAGGACTACACCGCGCGCGGCAAGATCATCACGCCACTCAAGGACCGGATCGGCTCGGAGGTGCTCACCCACTACCCGCGCACCGTCGAGCTCGGCATGGCGATCACGTCGCAGGAGGCGTGGACCTCGCGTGGCGGGCGGCCGGTGCGGGTCCCGGAGTTCCTGCAGGAGCTGATCGAGCGGATCGCCTTCGAAGCGCGGGAGGACAAGCGGATTGACCGTCGCTCCGGTGTGAGCCAGCGACTGCCGATCAGCGTGCTGGAACATGCCGTGAGCAGCGCCGAGCGACGGGCCCTCCTCACCGGCGAGGCGAGTGTCGTGCCGAGGGTAAGCGATGTGTACGCATAACTGCCATCCATCACCGGCAAGATCGAGCTGGAGTACGAGGGCGAAATCCAGGGGCCGGAAACGATCGCCCGGGAGCTGGTGCGTCGCGCGGCGGGCCGGACGCTGGATGAGCGCATGGGGGAGATCGGGCTCGACACTATCGTCACCTGGTTCGACGGCGGCGGGGCGCTCAAGGTGAAGGGCGACGAAAAGACCGAACTGTGCCTCAAGGGTTTCGGCGTGGTCCCGGGACTGCTCAACGCCGCGGTGGCCGGCGGGCTGTCCACCCGGGAAGATGGACCGATGCTGGTCAGTGCCTGTGAGCTCATCCTCGAGGGTCTCGCCGCGCAGAAGCGGATCTCGCGCAGCGAGGAGCTGGGCTACAGCCGGGCTCGGCCGGAGCGGCGGGAGCATGGCCATGGGAAGGGTGGGATGGGGTGAGCTTCACCACCCCATGCGCCGCGCCTGCGCCAGGATCACTGCGGCCGCACCCTCCAGCCCGAGCAATCCGGTGTTGACGATCAGGTGAAAATGCGCCGGGTCATCCCAGTCCCGGCCGTAGTGTTCCCGGTGATACCTGGCCCGCTCGCTGTCGGTCCGATCCATGAGCGCCTCGGCGGCAGGTGCATCGAGATCTTCGGCAATCATGACCAGCTGGATCCGGAAGGGACGGGGCGCCACCAGCTTCACATCCAGTGTGTCCTCGCACTGGCCCAGCACCGCCGGCGCCGCCCGTCCCACCAGCACCACCTTCCCTTCCGCTGCAACCTGCTTCACCACCAGTTCCGTCAGCCGTACGAGACTCGGCTCTTCCGGTCGGAGCGCGACGCCAAGCTCCGGCACGGCGTACTCCTGCGACGAGGCCGCGAGGGCCCGCGCGAGTCGCTCGACGAAGCCAGGGACCCGCTCATCCTGTTGCGCCACCACATCCGGCGCGAGCCCCGCGAGCCGGGCCACCCGATCAACGATTTCGTTGTCGACCACGCTCCAGCCGAGCCCGTCCGCCACCAGGCGAGCGACCTCGGATCCGCCGGCCCCGAATTGACGTGAAATGGTGATGAGCATGGGGGAGTGAGGTGAAAGTGGAAAGAGGCGCGAGGCGCGAGGCGCGAGGCGCGAGAACATAACAGGTATCAGCAGTCAGCCTTCAGCCCAATCGCCCAATCGCCCAATCACCCAATCACCCAACCGCCCAACCGCCCAATCGCCCAACCGCCCGATCGCCCGATCGCCTACCGCCTGTCTCCCGGCGCCAGGACCAGCACAGCCACACCGCAGACGGCGGCTCCGAGCGCGAAGGACAGCGGCACGCCAAGGTGTTCCGAGACCCAGCCGGCCTCGAGGGCGCCGAACGGCGCCAGGCCCAGAACGACGAAAGAGTAAAACCCCATGACCCGGCCACGCAGGTGGTCGGGGGCCTCGGTCTGCAGCAGTGTGTTGATGCTTATCGCGGCGAGCACGCTGCCGAATCCGGCGAGCGCCAGGCCACCCACCGCCAGCGCGAACGAAGCGTGGAGACCTGATATCCCGAGGCTCAAGGCGAACAGCAGCCCGGCCCAGCGGATCACCAGCCTGCGGTTGAACCGCTGGCCGATCACCGCCATGGTGAGTGCGCCCGCAGCCGCACCGACTCCGATTGCCGCCATCAGCATCCCGTAGCCACCGGCGCCGAGCGCCAGCACATCCCGGGCGTACACCGGCAGCATGGCCAGGCAGGCCGACGTGCCGAAGACGCTGAGGGTCGCCGCAAGGGCGAGCAGCGCGCGCGGCTCGGCCCGGCCGAGCGCAAAGGCGACACCGTCGGCAAAGGTGGGTTCATCGCCCTGGGGCCCCGTGCGTGCGCCGGGAAAGGGGGGACGCATCCGCAGAAACGCGACAATCACGGCGAGGAAGCTCACCGTGTTGATGGCGAAACAGGCGGTCATGCCCAGCGCGGCGATCAGACCACCCGCGACCGCCGGGCCGATGATCCGCGTCAGGTTGAAGATCGAGGAATTGAGCGCGATCGCGTTCATCAGGTCCTCGCGGCCCACCATCTCCATCATGAATGCCTGCCGGAGCGGCACCTCGAAGGCGGTGAGCGCGCCGAGCACGGTGGACAGGATCATGAGGGCGGGGACGGTGATGTGTCCCGTCGCCGTCAGCAGCGTGAGCACCAGGGACTCCAGCAGCATCCCGCCCTGCAGCCAGAGAATGGCACGGCGCTTGTCGACCCGGTCGGCCAGCACGCCCCCGTACAGCGTGAGGAAGAGGATCGGCAACGACTCGAGCGCGGTGACGAGCCCGACCAGGAAGGCGGAATTGGTGAGCTCGAGCACCAGCCACCCCTGGGCCACGACCTGCATCCACGTCCCCGCCAGGGAAATGAACTGGCCGGCGAAGAACAGCCGGAAATTGCGGTGGCGCAGGGCGGGAAAGGGGGCGGGCACCAGAAAAGGTTACAGGGGGCAGGTGGCAGGTGGCAGTGGGGCGACCGGTCGGGAACCGAGACGGCTCCGCGGGGTCCCAAGAAAAAGGATGCGGCCACAGTCTGAACGGCATACCTTCGTCTGAGTTCTCGGCTCCCTGCCACCTGCCACCTGCCACCTCATGCGCTTCACCACCTACTCCAAGTACGTCCCCGGACTCGCCGAGGAGATGAATCTCCAGGCACTGCTGGACCAGTTGGGAGATTTCCTGCTGCAGTCGGGCTTCTCCGGCGATCCGGCGTGGGGCGAGGATCCCGGCGACCGCTCGATGGACGCCCTGCGCGAGGCGATCCTCCAGGCGCTGATGGATTCGGGCCAGCTCACCCCGGAGATGATGCAGTTCCTCCGCGGGGAGTCGAGTGGCGACGCCGAGCAGGACGCGGCAACCGAACAGGCGGTGGCCAATCTCCTGGACCAGATCGTTCAGCGGCTGATGGACGAGGGCTACCTGAACACGACGGACGCCCCGACGATGCCGGCCGGCTACAGCGCCCTCTACGGCCCCGGAGGGGAAGCGCGCTCAGCCGCGCGGCAGGTGCAGTTCAGCCTCACCGAGAAGGGTGCCGACTTCCTCGGATACAAGCTGCTCAAGCAACTCCTCGGCAGTATTGGCAAGGCGAGCGCGGGCGCGCATGACACGCCGTATCTCGCCACCGGCCCCGAGGCCGAAGCGGCGAGCAAGCCGTATGAATTCGGTGACACGCTCAACCTCGACGTCCCCGCCACGCTCTCCCGCGCCATCGCCCGGCAGGGCGGGCTCGGCGTGCCGATCGACCTCGACTACGGCGACCTGATGGTGAATCAGTCGGAGTATCGGTCGTCGGCGTCGACAGTCCTGATGCTCGACTGCTCCCACTCGATGATTCTCTACGGCGAGGATCGCTTCACCCCCGCCAAGCGTGTGGCGCTCGCGCTGACCCACCTGATCCGCACCCAGTTTCCCGGCGACGGCATCCGCTGTGTCCTGTTTCACGACTCCGCGGAAGAGATTCCGCTCGCCAAGCTGGCCACGGTCCAGGTGGGGCCGTATCACACCAACACCGCCGAGGGGCTGAAGCTCGCCCGGCGGATCCTGATGGCGCAGAACAAGGACATGCGCCAGATCATCATGATCACCGACGGCAAGCCCTCGGCGATGACCCTGCCCGACGGGCGGGTCTACGTGAATTCGATGGGCCTCGACCCGCAGATCCTGCAGGCGACCTACCGAGAGGTAGCCAACTGCCGCCGCGCCGGGATCATGATCAACACCTTCATGCTGGCGCGGGAGCGGTCACTGGTGGAATTCGTCAAGCATGTCTCGGAGCTGTGCCGCGGGAAGGCCTACTTCACCAGCACCATGACGCTGGGTCAGTTCATCCTGATGGATTTCATGAAGGGGAAGACGCGGAAAGTCTCGTAGGCGCGAGGGGCGGGCGATGGGCGATGGGCGATGGGCGATGGGCGAAGCGCGGGGTGGGGGGGGCCCGCGGG
>JANOFA010000605.1:0-1138 GCA_031413355.1 Gemmatimonadota bacterium
GACCGGGGCGATCTATCGATCCGCCTACGGGCCGGCAGGCGTCGGCCTGACGCTGCCGACATTGCCGGTCGTTCCGCTGCCGGGACTTGCGGCCATTCCCGTGCTGGGGCCGGCATTCTTCCAGCAGACTGCGCTCACCTACATCGCTCTTCTGCTGGTGCCGCTGCTCTGGTGGGGGCTCTTCCGGACCCGATCTGGCCTGGCGCTCCGGGCGTGCGGCGAGTCGGCGGAGCACGCCAGGGCCGCGGGGGTGCAGGTGACGCGGGTGCGGGTGATCGGAGTGCTCATCGGGGGCGGACTGGCCGGACTGGCGGGCGCCAGCCTCGTGCTGGCACAGGTCGGGACATTCGCGGAGAAGATGACGGCGGGGCGTGGCTTCATCGCCATCGCCATTGTGGTGCTGGGGACGTGGCATCCCGGCCGGGTGCTCGGCGCCGCGCTTTTCTTTGGTGCGGCGATGGCGCTCCAGTTCCTGTTCCAGGCCTTTCTGCTGGGCGTTCCCTATCAGGTCTTCCTGCTCCTGCCGTATCTCCTCACCCTGCTGGTGCTTGCCGGCGTGGTCGGGAAGGTGAAGGCACCGGCGGATCTGGGGCGGTAGCGTGTTTCGAGGAAAGGAGTGAGCGCTCCGCTATGCGGCTGGTGGTCTCGTGCCGACCGCCATCTCCGCCCGGGTCTTCGCGATGAGATCCCGCACCCGGTCCCGCAGTGCGGGTACGTCCGCGATGGTGAGGCCGGTCGTCTCGATTGGCTCAAGCACCCTGACCTCCGCCCGCGCCGGATTCACCCGCCAGTCGTGCTTGCGGAGCGCAGTACTGGTTCCGCACACCACGAGCGGCAGAATCGGCATTCCCGCGTCGATGGCCAATCGGAACGCCCCGTCCTTGAACGGCAGGAGCTGGCCATCCACGGAGCGGGTTCCCTCCGGGAAGAACATGACCGACACGCGCTGGTCCATGATGGTTCGGCAGCGCCGGATCGCCTCGACCGCGCTCTTCCTGTCCCCGCGGAGAATCGGGATGTCACCCGCGAGCCACATGTCCCAGCCCATGATCGGAATGCGCATCAGCTCCACCTTGGAAAACCACTTCATTTCCCAGGGCAGGTGGCTGATCAGGAGGATGTCGACAAAGGACTCGTG
>JANOFA010000606.1:0-2707 GCA_031413355.1 Gemmatimonadota bacterium
TGCTCGACGGCAGCGTGGCGATCGAGCCCGACTGGCCGATGAACAGGGTGTTGATGACTCGCGTGTTGGAGGCGGCGAAGGTGGCGCCGATGGCGTTATCGGCAAGCACCGAGTTCGAGAGGGTCAGGGAATCGCCCCGGAACCAGACCGCTCGGCCGTAATGCTTGTAGCCGAGGAAACCGGTGAAGTTGGCCTCGACGGCGGCCGAGCTATTCGCCGGATCGATCCGTGGGGCATACGACGTCACCTCCGTAGTGCCATCCAGCTTCGGGCCGTCATCCACGTTCAGCCCCGCACTGTGGTTGGAGTGCGCCACGTTGCCGGAGAATTCGCGTAGCGGCGTGGTGCGCGGCAGGTCTGGCTGACCGACGGAGAGCCCGGTGGGTGCCGCTGGAAAGGCGTACCAGAAGCCGAAACCGCGCGAGCCGGCGGCGTGGTTGCCCCGCACGGTATTGTCGGGATTGGTGAGCCAGAAGGTGGCTGGTCGGCTGTCCGAGGCGAGCAGGCGGTCGGCCCCCTGCGGGACCCGGCAGAAGAAGCCCAGGTTGTTCTCGATGAGGTTGCCGCTCTCGGCGCCATCCTCGAGGAAGTAACCGTGACCGGTGTGATCGTAGCAGACATTATCCTTCACCGTCGCGTTGTCGCTGCCGTGGATCGTGACGCAGCGGCTGAAGGTCCGCCACACGGAATTGTTGCGGAAATACTGACCGGTTACATCGCCGGCGACGTGCCAGTGCATGGGATAGCGGGCGAGCAGACCGCGCTGCCCCATCTGGAATAGCTCGACGCCCTCGACGTGCGCCGTGGCACCGGCCATCACCATTATGTGGCCGCCGAAGCCCGGCGTCGTGCCAGTGTCGCCCTGGATCGTGATGTTGCGGGACAGCAGACCGACTTCCGCCCGCTGGTCCACCGCCGTCCCATTGATGGTGAGGACCTGCCCGTAGTGGCTGTAGCGGAGCGGCGCCGCGAGGGTGAGGTGCGCACCGCTGACCGCAGTGACAACCGCTTCTTCGACCTTGTCCTGGTTATAGTCGCTGGAAGCCAGCGCAATCCGGTCCCCGACCCGCCAGCCGAGGTTCTGGGCCAGGTCGATCGTCGTTGCCCCCGCCGCGGCCGTCTGACTGAGCTGGGTCCAGCCCGCCCGTGACTCGCCATGCAATTCGAGGGTTCCGTTCACGCCGAGCACCTTGTTGCCCATGCCGGATACGCCGGGATTGCCGGTCGTTCCGGTCAGGGTGATCAGCGCCCGACTGGTGTAGCGAGATTGTTCGGTCCCCACCTGCAGCAGGCCGTCAACCAGAATCCACCCGGTGGTCAGACTGATGTCATGGCTTCCGAAGACCAGGTCACCGGCGATGGTGAGGCTATGAAGCGCCGGAGGGCTGGTATCGAGTCTCACCCGGAGCCCGGCTGGAATCACGACCGAGTCCCCCGTGACCGGCACCTGGCCCGATGGCCAGGTCGCGGGATCCGACCAGTTCTGGAGGCTGCCGGCGGGGGGACCGCCCGGTCCGGTGGGCGACTTGTCCGCTGCGTTGCATGCGGCGAGGAGCAGAGCCAGGCCGGCAAGGCCACGGCGACCGGAAAGCTGCCGCATGGGTTTCCCTTCAGCTGTTCATGGAGGGCCGGGCAACGCACACTACTGCACGCCGCCCGGCAGGTACATCATGATCTCAGCAGGCTCGATGCCGCACAACTCCCAGAATCCGGCGGTGTCGCGTTGTGTGACAGTGGGTGACCCGGTGCGGCAAGCGTGCATCACCGGCACGTGACCTGGCTCACCTGCGACGACCGAAATCATGATCACTGCGCCCGGAGACTGGCCCGCAGGTTGCTTTTCCACCAGTGGGATCATCGAGGCATTCCCGCCGTCGACGCCATCTCGTGATTCAACCGGAGGTTCGCTTGCGCTCGCTGGATGTCCAAGGGGTCCACCCTGCCGCGGTTTGCGGCGCGTTGTCGTATCGGGCCATGGCTGCGGATGCCTGACCTCGCGACGCGGGTCCGCGATCGCGGATCGCTCCTCCCCGAGGAGGTTGCGCACATTGGTCGTGCGATCGCCCTTGCGCTGTCGGCCGCACATCGGCGCGGCATGCTGCACCGTGACGTCCAGCCAGCCAATATTCTGCTGGATGCCGACGGCCGGGCGCAACTCGCCGCCTTTGGCGCCACCCGAATCCCGGGCGCGGCCCCGGGAAGGGGAGGAGCCGGCCAATCCATGGAGCGTGACTTTGTCGCCCCGGAGGTGCTCGCCGGACAGCGGGGCGACGCCCGCGCCGACCTCTATGCCCTCGGTATGTCACTTTACTTTGGCCTGACGGGCCGGCTGCCGGAGCGGCCGTCGCCCCACGTCCCACCCACCGCCCTCCCCGACGGCCAGCGTCCCTCGCTGGTGCGGCCCGACGTACCCGGGTGGCTGCTCGCGCACGCCGAGGAGCGGCGGCCGCGCGCTGCTCCAGCTCACGCCCTCGAGCGTCAGGTCGTGGAACCACCCGCCGGACACGCGTTCGATCGCGAGCTCGCCCCCGAGCTCCACGCGCGCGCGCTCGCACACGTACCGGATCAGGATCGGTCCCAGCCATGCGCCGCGGAAGACGAGCGCCAGGAGGAGCAGCAGGAATGGCGTCGTGCCTCCGAGCACGAGCCAGCGGCGTACGCGTTTTTTCCGGGGTTGCCGCGCCCCGGACGAGCCATCCGAGCTGTC
>JANOFA010000607.1:0-8244 GCA_031413355.1 Gemmatimonadota bacterium
CTACCTCGAGGTGGGGATGGTGGGACGGTGGGGCAATCTGCTGGCGATGAGCCGGCCGGCAATCGAGCGCCGGCTACTCGATGATCCCGACTGGCCCGGCCGGAAAGACCTGGAAGTGAGCGGCCGCCTGGTCGACGGATATCTCTCGGCCCAGTTCCGCTGGCTCAGACTGTTTTACGGCCAGATGGACCGCAACTGGGGGCCGGTTGGACTGCCGGGATTGGGCATCAGCGACTACGGCTACTCCCGCCCTGAACTCGGTCTCGAGCTCGGCACCGACCGCTTCCGGCTCAGCGCCCAGGCGGCGAGCCTCGCCGATGCGACCGACTCGATCGGCCAGGTCGTCCACCGCTACTTCTTTGCCCATCGGGTCGATGCCCGGCTGCACCCGCGGCTGCGTATCGGATTATGGGAGACCGTCCTGCTCGCCGGCGTGGACCGCAACTTCGACGGCCGCTACCGCAATCCCGTCACCCTCCTGCTGCTGGCCAACCAGTACGGCCTCGGCGACCAGGGCAACATCCTCATGGGCCTGGACCTGCACTGGCGCGCCGGCCGGCGGCTGACACTGCAGGGACAGTTCGCGCTGGACGATTTCCAGTATCAGGATCGCTCGAGCCCCACCCGGGTGCCCGATCGCTACGGCTTCACCCTCGCCGCCACCGGCCCGTTGGCACGCCGCATCGGCTGGCGCGCCTGGTACACCCAGGCGACGAGCCTCGCCTTCCGGGCCAGCAGCCCGTTCGAGAACCTGACCGACGCGGGCGTCGGGCTCGGCCGCAACTTTGCCAGCAACGATCAGCTCTCGGTGAGCGCCACGGCACTCGTCGCCCGCCACTGGCTGGTCACGCCGGAGCTCACACTGCTCCGGCAGGGCGATGCGACGCTCAACGATCCTTTTCCGCAGGGCACGGCGCGGGGCGACACCCCCACGTTGTTCATCGGCACTGTGGAGCGGACTTGGCGGGCAGCGCTCGGACTTTCCGGACAACAGGGCCGCCTCGCGCTGCGGGGGAACATGGGCGTGCACCTGATCGACAACGCCGATCATGTCGCTGGGAGAAGCTGCACCCGGTTCGTCGGCCAGCTCAGTGCGACCCTCGCGCTTGGCGCGGCGGGACAGTTCTGACGTGACCAGACCGATTGAGGCCACGCCGCTCTCCGCGGCACGGGTTGACGCGCTGCTGGCGGCGATCGCCGGCAAGCGGATCGCCGTCGTCGGCGACATCATGCTCGACCGCTATCTCATCGGCGTGGCGGCTCGATTGTCACCCGAGGCACCGGTGCCGGTCGTGTCGGTCACCGAGCGACGGGAGGCGCTGGGCGGGGCGGCGAACGTCGCCGCGAATGTTGCCGCCCTTGGCGGGAACGCGATGCTGGTCGGTCTGGTGGGCGACGACGCGGCGGGAAGCGCACTCCGCTCCGCGCTTGCAGCCGCGGAGCTGGATCCGGCCGGTGTGCTGACGGTCCCATTGCGCCCGACCACAGTGAAGACCCGCATCCTGGCGCGGGGCCAGCAGCTGCTGCGGGTCGATGAGGAGTCCGACGCACCACTCGTGGGCGCGCCGCTCACCGAGCTTATCCGTCGAGCCGAACTCGCGGTGGGCGCGAGCGATGCGCTGGTGCTGGAAGACTACGACAAGGGAGCGCTGGTACCCGCCCTCATCCGGGCCGCAATCGCCGCCGCCACGGCGCGGAACATCCCCATCGTCGTCGATCCCAAGTACCGCAACTTCTTCGGGTACAGCGGCGCCACCGTGTTCAAGCCGAACCGGCCGGAACTGGCGGCGGCGCTGGGTGCCGCCATCGACACCGACAGACTCGAGGCGTTGCCCGCCCTGCTGCAGCAGCTCGGCGCGGCCCACCTGCTCGTCACCCTGGGCGGAGAGGGCATGCTGCTGGTGGAACACGGCGGCGGGATGACACGGATTCCGGCGCAGTCACGCGAAGTGTTCGATGTCTCGGGTGCGGGTGACACCGTGACCGCGTGGCTGGCCGGGACGCTGGCGGCGGGAGCATCGATGCTCGATGCCGCGCGCCTCGCCAACCTCGCCAACCTCGCTGCGAGCGTGGAGGTCGGGAAGCAGGGTGTGGCGGTGGTGACACCGGGGGAGATGCGTGCTGCGGTCGCATGGTGAAGCGCTGGGCGAGATCCCGCATCGGGGCGAAGGCCGCAGGGATCCCGGAGGGCGCGTGCCCGGGTACGGGCGGGCGTCCCCGCGCGCGCACCGCAACGAGAGCCCCTACCATCCCGTGCGGTTCGGTTGTAGTTTCTGCCCTCCCAAGACGGGCGATTAGCTCAGCTGGTTAGAGCGCGCGCCTCACATGCGCGAGGTCGGGGGTTCGAGCCCCTCATCGCCCACTGCCGCAACGGAAAGCCCCGCAAGGAATTGCGGGGCTTTCCTGTTCCCTGCGTGACAGCTCATGGTTGGGCTCGTGTCCATCACCGTGTCAGGAGATCAGATCTCCTCCCAGCCAGGTCGTCGGCTTCGCCCTGGCCCGGTCGAACGACGCATCGCGGCCGCTGAATGCCGAAGCGCTGGCGCGGCTTGACAAATACCTCGCGCCGGTTCGGTTAGGCGGTTGGGCGCTGGGACGCCCGACCTCAGTCCGGCGGCGGGAAGCGGGTCACATCGATGATCTCCAGGTCTCTCGCCTGGGACCGGCCGCTCGGGGTTCGCCCGCCGAGAACGTAGATGCGCCTCCCAACCAGCACCGGAAAGGCGCCCCGGCGAGGCACCGAGAGATCGGGCCCTCGGCGCCACCGGTTCGCGACCGGGTCGAAAATGTCGATCCGGGCAGAGGCACTGTCGCCGGTGGCCGTGGTTCCGCCCCCGATCAACCAGAACTCGCCATCGGCGTACACGGCCCGACCCAGATCCGTGCGCGGCTCGGGCAACGGCAAGGGAGCCCCGGCATCCCGACCGCTGACGATCCACCGATCGCTCGCCGGATCGTACACCTGAACCTGGTCGGACACCGCGCTCGCAAGACTGTCGCCTTCGGCGCCGCCGCCCCGGCCACCGAAGACATACCAACGCCGCCCGTCCGTTCCTGACCCGGCGAGACCCCGCGGCAGCGGCATCGGCGCCAGCGTCACCCACTGATCGGACTCAGGATCGTACCGCGCGGCCACTCCCACCGGCGCCTTCCGATCGAGGCCGCCGGCAACAAACAATCTCCCGTCGATGGCGGCGGAGGCACTCCCGGCCGCCCGAAACGGGAGGTCGGCGCCGAAACTCCACTGGTCCATGCTGGGGTCGAAGACCTGGAGCACTCCGTGTGCCTCACGCGAGCCACCCATCAGGTAAAGCCTGCCGCCGAGCACTTCGGCTGCATGGGAGAACCCAAGGGCGGGGCGCCGGGCCACTGGCTGTTCCCACTCGTTGGTCCCCAGGTGATAGCGTCGCACGGTCGAATCGGCGGCGTGGCCAACCAGATACAGCCGATCGCCGATGGCCCCAGCGGCCGCCTCGTCAATCACCATCGGCAACGGCGCGCCGAGCCTCCGGTCCCAGTGCAGCGGGGCCGACCAGAATCGAGCCGAGTCGAGGCCCAGGCCTTCAATCGCGCCGAGGCCAAGGATCAAGCTGTCGCCGATTGGCAGGGCAATTGGCGCGAGAAGACCGACCGGCAACTCTCGGTCGAACATCCACTGGTTCACCTCGGGATCATAGACCACGAGATCGCCCACGCTTCGGGTCCCCGTTGGCAGCGACCGCCCCCCCGCCACGTAGATCAGGCCGTCGCGCGTGAAGGCGGCCGCTTCGGTGTGCGATCGTGGCCTGGGCAGATCGGCGACGACCTCCCACCGGTCCCTGGCGACGTCGTACCGATCGACCATCGCGACGTCGATCTGGACCGGGTCGTGGCGAATGACGCCGCCGATGAGATAGATGTAGCCACCCAGCACGATGCCGGCGGCATGTCCCCGCGGCCGGGTGAGCCGGGCGCGGGGCTGCCAGGTGCCCCTTGGGCCCGGCGTGCGAAGGTCGAATTGCCAGTGATCACCCACCGCGTGCTGGCGGTCCCCTCCGTAGCCGCTGATATAGTGCAGGGCGCTGTCGACGACGACGAGGACACCACCTCCCCGCACCGCAGGGAGTGACGGACCTTCGTGCCAGGTATCCCGAGTCAGGTCGTAGGCCCAGACCTGGTCTGTTCCCGGCCCCGGGTGGTCACCGGTGAATCCGCCGGCAAACCAGAGGGTGTCGCCCACATGCGCCGGCATCCAATGGGTGGTGGGGATCGGCATGTCGTTCCGAAAGGACCACGAGCGGCTCGCTGCGTCCCACACGTCGACTTTCGGGGTGGCCTGGATGCGCCGGTTCTTGAACCCCCCGAACGCGTACAGCTTGCCGCCCACGACCACGGCCGCGGGCTCGTATCGGGCGATCGGTCCGCCGGGCATTCGGTGCCACTCGTCGCCGGGTACCACTGCTGCGGTTGCGGCGAAAGACGAGCCCGGCCACCCACGACCGGCGGCGAACCCGGCGGCGAGGATGACAACGCCACCGGCAACGAGCAATCCAGCGCGAATGCTCATGGTGGATCCACGGTAAAGGCGGTCAACCGAACCTTGGGGCCGACTCCGGCGGCGATGACAACGTAGGTCCGACCGTCGGAGGCTCGGTACATCGAAGGCACCGAGAAGGCCTCGAGTCCGAGGTCGTAGGACCAGAGGGTCCTGCCGCTGGTCTTGTCCAGGGCGTAGAGTACCGTGCCGCCGCCGGCAATGAACAGCAAGCCTCCCGCGGTGACGATCGCCCCGGGTGGCCCGGCCACGCCTAATGGAGGCAGGTGCAGATGCTGGAGCGACGGGTGATTCCTGATGGCTGGGGTATCGCCGAGGGTGATCTGCCACAGGTGCTCGCCGGAATCCATGTTGATCGCGGTGAGGGTTCCGTAGGGCGGCTTGCCGACGGGAATCTCAACCGGGCGGACATCGGCTCCGAACCAGCGGTGGACAGCCGGAAGCACAAAATGGTACCCCGACCGAAGAACGATCGTGGGGTCGAGGATGAATGCCCCCTGCTGCTCTGATCGGCCCGGGGGAATCCGGACCAGGAGGCCCAGGTTGGCTCGATTAGTTGCTTTGACGTACAGGGTCCTGGTCGACGCATCGAACGCGACCGAACCCCATCCGGCCCCTCCGATCCATCCCGGCCTGACAATCGTGCCCTCTATCGAAGGCGGGGTGAAGAGGGGACCAAGGCGACGGCCTCGGACCCGCTCGAGCGCCATCGCCTGGATAGCCGGTGTGAAGTCCACCAGATCCTCCAGCTGAAATCCCTGCTGGGCAAAGGGCGCGGGCCTGGTGGGGTACGGCTGGGTCGACGAGGCGAGCTCTCCCGGGACGTCGCTCGCGGGGACTGGCCGCTCTTCGATGGGCCACAGGGGAGCCCCGGACTCCCGCTCAAAGGCGTAGAGAAATCCTGTCTTGCCGGCCACGGCCACCGCGTCAATGGTGCGGCCCTCTCGCCGCACCTGAATCAGGGTGGGCTGGGAGGCGAGGTCGTAGTCCCAGAGGCCGTGATGCACTGTCTGGAAATGCCATCGCCGTTCCCCGGTGCGACCGTCCAGACACACCAACGATTCCGCAAACAGGTTCGCGCCATGGCGCTCGCCCCCGTACCAGTCATCGCTTGGCGTACTCACCGGAAGAAAGACCAGACCCCGCTCGGCGTCGACCGTCATCGGCGCCCAGACATTGGCATGGCCCGCCTCCGCGGATGCGTTTGGCGGCCAGGTGTCGGCTCCGGGCTCGCCCGCCGCGGGCACCGGCGACCAGCGCCACACTTGCTTTCCGGTGATCACATTGAAAGCTTGGACGTCGCCGGGCGGATCGCCTGGGTAGGTGATGCCGTCCCCGACGGCGCTGCCGACAATCACCAGGGAGTCGAGCAGCGCGGGGGGCGAGGTGTTTCCGTAGTGAGCCGGGTTGACGGCCCTGCTCAAGCCCGCGGCAAGATCGACCCTTCCGTTGGCGCCAAAGTCCGCCAGCGGCTCCCCGGTAGCGGCATCGAGTGCGTAGAGGAATCGTCCGGTGGCAAGGAAGACCCGGCGTCCACGAGGGCCCGACCAGACACTCACGCCGCGATGAGTCACATTGAGCCGGGTGGGCGCGCCCGCCTCGCGCCAGGTGTCGGGGTCGAACTGCCAGATCTGCCGGCCAGTCACCGCGTCGAGCGCCACCGTTCGGTGCAGTGGAGACACCAGAAAAAGGGTGTCGTTAAACACCAGCGGAGTGGCCTCGAAGCGGAGCGGGGCGGCCAGTCGCCGACCCGCCCTGTCGCGAACTTCACGCTCGCGCGTCTCCCACACCCAGGCGGGGCGGAGCCGGTGGACGTTTCCGGGCGTCAGGTCGGCGATCGGGGAGGATCGGCTGCCCCCAGCGTCATACCCATGATATGGCCAGCCCATCGGGGGCTCCACCTGTCGGCCCGAGTCCGGGGCCGGCGCCCCGCAGGCTGAGAGGGCGGTCAGCACCGCCAGGACACCTCGGCTCCCGTCGAACCACCTCACCGGGGCCTCCCGGGGACGGCAGGCAATTGACCTGACGGTTCGAATTCGGTGCCGCCGAACAGAGAGGGTTGCATGGGTGCCACGTCATCGCTGAGATCGTTGAGGGGGCTAGCCGACCGGCTGCCTGAGTGCCTTACCGGGGCGGCCTTGATCGTAGGCATCGCCGCCCGGTGCGATCAATACTGGCGCCAGCCTCCACTCTGGGTGGACGAACAGATGCTCGCCCTTACGATCGGAACTCGCGGGTTCACCCAGCTGGCGGGGCCCCTCGAATTCGGCCAGATGGCGCCGGTCGGCTTCAGCAGCATCGAGTGGGTGGCCCTCGAGTTCTTCGGGTCCGGCGAGCGGGCGCTGCGGCTGGTGCCGATGTTGAGCGGAATCACCATGCTCATCCTCCTGACGATGCTGGCCCGCTACACGTTGTCCCGAGCCGCCGCCGCGGTCGTCGTCATCGGCGCCGCACTGTCCCCGCCATTGCTCCTCAGCGCCAACGAGGTCAAGCCCTACAGCAGCGACACCGCCGTCGGCTTGGCCATCATTTTGTTGGCCTTCTGGATTATCGAACACCCCTCGCCTCTCCGCCAGTGGGTGTACTGGGGAGTGACCGCGGCGGTCGGCGCGATCCTGTCGTTCCCCTCCGTGCTGGTCACCTGCGCCACCGGACTGGCCCTGGCGCCGATCGCGCTCCAGCACCGGCGACTTCCAGTCCTCATCGGGCTCGGGGGCGTCGCCGCGATGATTGCCGTGGTGACCGCAGCGGCCGGTCGGTCTCCCGATCTCACCGCCTTCATGAGCACCTTTTGGGCGAGTCAGTTTTTGGCGGTCTCCCACCCACTCGAGTCGCTTGCCATGCTCGGGATCGCCCCTGGCTCGGTCGTTGCCGTCGACTTCGAACGCCCCACGCTGCCCGCGATCGCTTTTGCCCTGGCGGCGTGGGCTGGCGCGGCGGTGCTCGCGCGAAAGAACCCTCGCTCCGCACTGGTCTTGTTCGGATCGGTCGCCTTGGCCGTGGGACTCGCTGTCACTCGAACCTACCCGATCTCCAGTCGCACCTGGCTGTTCGCCGCGCCACTATTCCTGATCGGCTTCGGCGGCTCGGTAGACTGGCTGGCCCGGCAAATTCCCAAGCCCGGTTGGCGGGCACCCCTCATCCTGACCGCGGCCGCGGTTGTCCTCGGTCTCGGGAGTGCGTCGCGGATCCGGAACCACGGCGGAATCGTCCGTCAGAATCCGAAAGCACCCCTCGCCTACCTGAAGGCCCACCGGCAGGATCCCGCCGAGCCGATTTATGTGTTTGCTCGGGCGGCTCCGGCCTGGCTTTGGTATCAGACCGACTGGAACAGCCAGGTGGGCCGCGATCGAACCCGACAGCTGGTCGCTGTCCGAGGCCCGGGGCAGGAGCTCTTTCACAACGGGCCGTGGACGGCGGAGCTGTCGGCGAAGAGCCTGGCGTTGTCGCAGTGGACTACCGAGCGCGGAGTGGAACTCTTCGGCGGGCCGAGCGGATTGAAGGTGACGTTTCGCGAGCGTGGTGACGTGGAGCCTCGCTGGGCCGTCGCCGAGCGACGAAGAATCGAGGCCCTCACGGCGCGATGCACCTGGCTCTTTGCCTCCAATGTGTACCCAGCCGAATGGCGAGCCCTCACCACTGAACTCGATCAGGCGGGCTGGGCCGCGGGGCCGGCGTCGGGTGGGCGGGACTCGAGGACGTCCCGGTAC
>JANOFA010000608.1:0-3468 GCA_031413355.1 Gemmatimonadota bacterium
CTGGCTGAGCGGATGACGGCCCACGCGATCAAGTTCGGCGCCGAGATCCGCCAGACGACGGTCGACGGGATCTATCGCCAGCCGGATGGCACCTTCGAGGTGAAGACCATCGACGGCGACACCTATCGGGCGCCCACCGTCATCCTCACCGCCGGCGGCACACCGACCAAGCTCGACGTTCCTGGCGAAGTGGAGTATGCCGGTTTCGGCGTGTCGTATTGCGCCGTGTGCGATGGCGCCTTCTTCCGGGGGCACACCATCGCGGTGGTGGGTGGTGGCGACGCCGCGGTGGAGGAAGCCGACTACCTCACCCGGTACGCCGCCAAGGTCTACCTCATCCACCGTCGCGATGAGCTGCGGGCCTCGAAGCTGCTCCAGGAGCGGCTCTTCGCCAATCCGAAGATCGAGGTTCTCTGGAACCAGAAGGTGCTCGAAGTCCATGGCCAGGAGCGGCTGGGCATGCGGGACGTCACCGGCCTCTCGCTGGAACACACCGTCACCGGGGAGCGGTCCCACTTGCCGGTGACTGGCTGCTTCGTGTTCGTCGGGTTCCGGCCCAATACCGGGCTCATCAAGGAACATTTCGAGCATGACGCCAGCGGCTACGTCGTCACCGACGACCGCATGATGACGTCGATCCCCGGCCTCTTTGCTGCGGGCGATCTCCGGGTCCAGCTGACGCGGCAGGTCACCACGGCGGTGGGCGACGCGACGACCGCCGCTATTGCCGTCGAGAAATACCTGACCCAGCGCCGGAGCAAGGTCGGTGTCTGACCTGGAAATCGTCGCGCTCCCCAACGGGCAGCTCTCCCAGAACTGCTACCTGCTCGCCGATCGACAGAGCGGGGAAGCGGTCATGGTGGACCCCGGTGAGGAACCGCGGCTCTTTCTGGCCGAGCTCGACACCCGTGGCTGGGCGCTGCGGGGCATCTGGCTGACTCATGCGCATGTCGACCACATCATGGGCGTCGGGGAGGTGAAGGCGGCAACGGGGGTCCCGATCCACCTGCACCCCGCGGATCGTGGGCTGTACGATGCGCTGCCCCGGCAGGGCGAGTGGATGGGCCTCGCGCTCGAGGTGCCGCCGCCGCCGGAAGCGGAACTCGCTGACGGTCAGCGGCTTCGGTTCGGCGGGCAGGAGTTCACCGTGCGCCATACCCCGGGTCATTCGCCGGGCAGCGTCAGCTTCGTGGGGCCCGGTTGTGTGCTGGGCGGCGACGTGCTCTTCAGCGGCTCCATCGGCCGGACCGATCTTCCCGGCGGGGACTTCCCCGCCTTGATGCACAGCCTGCAGACCGTCTTCCTGGGCCTGCCGGACTCAACCGTCGTCTACAGCGGTCACGGGCCGGAGACGACCATCGGGATCGAGCGCATGACGAATCCGTTCCTCACCGGGGCAGTTCGGCATGAGTAGCGGAGAGGGACGCGCAGGCGCCGTCGTGGTGTCTGCGCGGGGCAACGAGGGCCACACCGACTCGGACCGTGCCTGCTGCAATCGCTGCGGTTTTCCCGTGACCACTCGACCATGGGGCTGCAAGAACCCCTGCGGTAATTGTGGCACCGTCTATCCCCTCGGTGACTGTTCCGACTGAACGGGCGGACGCCAGCGGCGCCGGCTTCCTCGCGCCCCCGGCCGGTCCGCTCGATCTCTCACGCCACACCTTTCCGTCACGCCTCGGCGGGGCGGGCACGTTCACCATCCTCGACATCACCAAGTATTTCGGCGAGACGACCGGCGGCATTCGCACCTACCTGCTGGCGAAGGCGCGCTACGTGCAGTCCCGGCCGGAGTTGCGTCACCTCCTCATCGTCCCGGGTGCGCAGGATGGTCTGGCCGAGGAGCAGGGGGTGCGCTGCTACCGGCTGCGCGGGCCGCGCGTGCCCTTCGATCAGTCGTATCGCTTTCTGTTCGCCACCAGGACCACACGGCGGATCCTCGAGCATGAGCGGCCGGATCTGATCGAAGTCGGCAGCCCCTGGCTGGTGCCCTGGGTGACCCGGCGCGCCAACCGCGGGCTGCAGGCTCCGCTCGTCTGGTTCTACCATACCCACGTTCCCGGCATCATCGCACCCGCGCTTGCCTCCCCCGTGCGACGCGCGGCGGGGCTGGTGGCGTGGAACTACGTGCGCCGACTCGCCGGCATCTTCCGAGGTGTCCTCGTCGCCTCGGATACGATGGGTCGCGCGCTTGAGCGGGAGGGAATCGAGCGGGTGCACAGGGTCGCCCTGGGTGTCGACCTGAGCCGCTTCCATCCGGCACGCCGGGATCATGCCGCAGATGTTCGGCGCCGCCACGGCCTGCCGGATGCCCCGCTGGTGTTGTATCTCGGACGATTCGCCGGCGAGAAGCACCTGGAGACCGCACTTGGCGCGTGGCGCGAGGTGGAGCGCCGCACCGGCGCCTGGCTCGTCCTGGTGGGACAGGGCCCGCGTGAGGGTCGGCTGCGTGCACTCGCTGAAGGATTGCAGGTGCGCTGGCTGCCCTACGTCGCCGATCGCGATCAGGTCGCCGACCTGCTCGCCGCCGCCGATCTCTATCTGGCGCCGGGCCAGGAAACGTTCGGGCTGTCGGCCATCGAAGCCATGGCCAGTGGCACGCCGATCCTCTCGGTCGATGATGGTGCTGTCGCCGAGCGGATCCGGCTCTCGGGCGCCGGGGCGCTCTATGCCCCCGGCGATGCCGGTGCCTTCGCCGAAGCCGCGATCACCCTGTTGCGCGGAGATCTCCGCCGTCTGGGCCAGACCGCGCGCGAGTATGCTGAGCGGCACCACGACTGGCGCACGGCCTTCGACGGCATCGTGCGGGTCTATCGACAGCTCAGTCAGGCAGCCGGATGACGCCCCTTTCGCCGTTCGTCGCGCACGCCGCCTGCGGGCTCATCGCCATCGCCGATCTGGCCACCCGCAGCCTCCGACTCAGCCTCCTCGTCCGCAGCGTCGGCCGCACGTTGAGCACCAGGGATGCCTTCCTTTCCGTTATCTGGGCCGACGCCGCTTCCGGCGTGACACCGATGCGCGTCGGCGGACAGGCCGCCAAACTCGGCGGCCTGATGCGGGCCGGCCTGCCGTTGGGGCCGGCACTGATCGCCCTCGGGCTCGAGATGGTCGTGACCTATCCCTGGGTCGTGCTGCTGGGGGGATGGCTGCTCTGGCGCTTCGCGCCCGAATGGTGGGCCCAGACTGGCCCCACCCTGGCACCAGCGCTCCGCACCGGCGGGCCGTGGATCGCTGTGGTGCTGGCGCTGACGGCGGCGAGTCTCTGGCTCTGGTGGCGGTACGCCCACCGCGCGAAGCCGGTTGAGTCCGCTGTGCCCTCAGGCGGGGGTTCCATGCGGCCCCGGCTGCGCGATGCCTGGCGGACCATTCACTGGGGTCCGGTCCTGCTGGCCGCACCACTCTCCCTGGTGAATATCATCGGCCGGACCGCGATGCTGCCGCTGCTGGTGATGACCCTGCCGGACCATGCCC
>JANOFA010000609.1:0-8213 GCA_031413355.1 Gemmatimonadota bacterium
ACGGTCGGCGGCACTGCTGCAGGAACTCGGGCGGGAGCCGACCCCGGCGGAGATCGCCGAGGGCATGGACATCACGATCGAGGAAGTGCAGAAGACACTCTCGATCAGCCAGACCCATCTCTCTCTCGACGCCCCGATGACTCCGGGCGAAGACAATAAACTCCTCGACTACCTGCCCGACCTGGTGAATGCCGGACCGGACGCGGAGACGTTTGAAAAGGCGCTCACGGAGTCGATTGAGGAAGTCCTGTCATCGCTGAAGGAGCGGGAGGCCAAGATCCTCCGGCTGTATTTCGGGCTCGATGGTCCGGAGCCGATGACGCTCGAGGAAATTGGAGGGCAACTCGGGATCACGCGCGAGCGGGTCCGCCAGATCAAGGAAAAAGCGCTGACCAGGCTGCGCCATGTCAGCCGGGCCCGCGCCCTGGAGAGCTTCCTGTCCTGAACCGCCGCCCTCGGCGGAGGTCAGCGTCGTCGTAACGACGCGACCAGCATCATGCCGAGATTGGCGCCCGCGCACGCTCCCCCCACGATCAGCAACGCCCGCCCGGCCTCCCGCAGGAAATCGAACTGCTTCACGCTCAATCCGACCAGCAGCACCTTGATGGAGAGCAGTGTGACCGCGGTCGAGAAGATTACGATCTGCAGCAGGAGGAGCGGGCGGAACCCGAGTCCCCCGTACAGCCAGTACAGCGCGGCCGCCATGAGAATCCACGCCAGGATCACGGTGCGCGTGGTCTGGCCGAGGGGAAGGGCCCGGATCGCCGGGCCGAGCACGACCAGCGCGCCGAGCCAGAGCGCCAGGCGCAGGCTGGCCGCCTTGAGTTCCTGGGGGGTCGCCTGTTCGGCGGTGTTTCTGGCGGGACCACTCACACGTATCTCCAGTGGGAATGCTCCGCCGATGCGGGCTATTCCCTCTCAGTTCGTCCGTCTCCGAGCAACCGCTCCACCTGATCGAACTCGATCAGGAACGCGTCGTGTCCGTATACACTGCGGATTTCTTCGTATCGGGCTGCGATACCGCTCGCGGAGTAGCCCGCGACCCAGTCGCGAATCTCGCGAGGATAGTACAGGATATCGCTGTCGATGCCAACGCCCACGACTTCCCGAACTCGCCAGGCCGTCTGGCGCGCAGCGGCCGAGAGTTCGCCCACATCGTGGCTGTCCATCGCCTCCATGAGGGAAACGTAGCTGCGGGCATCGAACCGGTCGACCAGCTTCTGCCCGTGCCGGCGCAGGTAGTGGTCCACATCGAACCGTCCGGGAACTCGGGTCTGCCGGCGCCCGAACCGCTGCTCGAATTCCATCACGGAGCGGTAGGTGATCATGGCAATCGCGCGGGCCGCGGCCAGCCCCGCCTGCGGTCCCGCGCCGGCGGGATACCCGCCGTTCTCCCACGCCGCGTCGGCCTCGATCGCCATCCGTTGCGCGCCATTCCAGCCGATCGACTGCGCACTGGTGCGGGCTGGCGCGGCGAAGATCACGAGGCGATCGACCGGGACCGGGGTGAGTCGGCCCCACTGCAGCGCGACCATGCCGCCGAGGGAGCCTCCGGTCGCCAGCGCGATATGCTGGATCCCGAGGGCCTGGATCAGGGGCACGTGCGCCAGCGCCAGGTCCGCGGTGGTGAGAGTGGGAAAGCTGCCGTCGCTGTGCCCCGCCGGACCGGATGAACCGTAACAGCTGCCCAGCAGGTTGGCCGCGACGATCGCGTGCCGGCTGGTGTCGAGTCCCCGGCCGGGCCCGAGCACTGATCCCCACCAGCTTTCGATGTCGGCGTTGCCGGTCAGCGCGTGAAAGACGAGGATCCAGCCGTTCGCGTGCCCAAGCGCGGGATTGCCGAAGACGCGATAGCGCAGCCGGGCATCCCGAATGACGCCGCCCGCTTCCGGGTGGAAGTCTCCCAGCGGGAGTTCAACCGGAGGAGTGCCCACCGCTGCGGGGACGGTCATCGACACGCCGGCCTCACGATGCCCGCGCGATCTGCCGCGGAGCGTCGACAACGAAGACGGTGTGGATCACCCGCGTTGCCTCGCCCGCCAGGGCGGCGGGGACCAGGAAGCGACGGCCGGCGGCTGCGGGTCGAACCTCCAGCAGCGTGATATGCCCCGCGCGCAGCGCCTCCCGAATCTGTTCCCACACTCCGTGCGGTACGGCAGCCCCCGTGGCGATCGTCGTGATCTCCGCCGTGTCGCCCGTGACGCGGGTGGCCACCGCGCGCAGCCCACGGGGCGGTGCATCGGTGGTGATCCTGGTGTCGCAGCACTCGCCGGCGAGCGAGACGAACTCGAGCGGCAGCGATTCGGTTTCGGCGAGTCGGGCGGCATCGGGTTGCACCACGCGCGCGCCGGCGGCGGTGAGTGCACTCAGAAACGCATGGGAGGCGAACGGAATCGGCTGCGCGTCGGCCACGAGCTTGGGATCGGCGGTGCGCAGTCCCTCGGCGTCCTTCACGAATACGAGGCGGGGGCTCCCCAGCGCCGCGGCCAGCGCGACCGCGGATGTGTCGGTGCCGCCGCGGCCCAGCGTGGCCACCCGTCCGCGGCGCCAGCCCTGGAATCCGGTGATGACCGGAAGTTCTCCCCGCGAGAGGCGACGGAGGATCCGGCTGGTCTCGATCTTCCGGATGTGCGCCTGACCAAAGCGGCCAGCCCCGAGAACACCGGCCTCGCGGGCGTCCAGGGACACGGCGCGGATACCAAGCTCATCGAGGGCCAGCGCCAGGAGCGCAGCGGAGACGACCTCTCCCGTCGCGACGGCCCGATCCGCTTCGGCATGAGGACGGGTGCTGCCGCCGGTGGCGACCCGGACCTCACGGACCAGATCGAGGAGGTGATCGGTGACGCCACGCCGGGCGCTCGCGACGGCCACGACAGGCCCCTCCGCCGCGAGCCGGCGGATCCGGCGCGCGGCGGCGAGGATGCGCTCAGGGGAGGCGAGCGCATCTCCCCCGAGCTTCACTACAACAGGACGGTCCGGCATCAGGCCTTCACAGCGCCCGCGACGGCGAGCTTGCCAGCGGGGACTTCGCCGAGCGCCTGATCCAGGTCGGCGATGAGATCGCGCGCGTCCTCGAGGCCGACCGAAAGACGAATGAGCTCCGGCACAACGCCGGTAGCCCGCTGCTGCTCGGGCGTGAGCTGCGCGTGCGTCGTTGAGGCCGGGTGGATGATCAGCGACTTGGCGTCGCCCACGTTCGCCAGCAGCGAGAACAGCTTGACCTTGTCGATGACGCCACGGGCGTGCTCGTGGCCACCCTTCACGCCAAAGGTCAGGACGCCGCCGAATCCGCCTTCGAGGTAGCGCCGGGCGTTGGCGTGCTCCGGGTGCGAGGCGAGGCCCGGGTAGGACACCCAATCGATGCGGCCATCCCGCTGCAGCCACTCCGCCACCTGCAGCGCGCTCTCCGAGTGGCGCTTGATCCGCAGGGGCAGCGTCTCCAGTCCCTGGAGGAAGAGGAATGCGTTGAACGGCGAGAGCGCCGGGCCGAGGTCGCGCAGCAGCTGGACCCGCAGCTTGATGATGTAGGCCAGCTTGCCGAAGGCCTCGGTATAGATCAGGCCGTGGTAGGACTGGTCGGGCTCGCTCAGTTCGGGGAACCGCGCCCGGGCCTTGTCGCTGGTCCAGTCGAAGCTGCCGCCATCCACCACGACGCCGCCAATGGAGGTGCCATGGCCGCCAATCCACTTGGTGGCCGAGTGCACGATGATGTCCGCGCCGAACCTGAACGGGCGGCACAGGGTGGCAGCACCGAAGGTGTTGTCGACCACGAGGGGGATGCCCGCCTGGTGCGCGATATCCGCCAGGGCGGCGAAATCGGGCACATCGAGCCGCGGGTTGCCGATGGTCTCGACGTACAGGAGCCGGGTCTTGGGGGTGATGGCGGCCCGGACCGCGTCGAGGTTGTGGATGTCGACGAAGGACGTCGTGATGCCCCACTTGGGCAGGGTATACGCCAGCAGGTTGTAGGTCCCGCCGTACAATGTCTGCGACGACACCAGATGGTCGCCGGCGCGGGTGAGGTTCAGGATCGCGAGCGTCTCCGCCGCCTGGCCGCTGGCCACTCCGAGTGCTGCGACCCCTCCTTCGAGCTCGGCTACCCGCTTCTCGAACACATCGGTTGTCGGATTCATGATGCGGGTGTAGATGTTGCCGAACTCGCGCAGGCCGAACAGGTTGGCCGCATGCTCCGTACTGTTGAAGACGTAGCTCGAGGTTGCGTAGATCGGCACCGCCCGCGAGTTCGTCGTGGGATCGGGTGACTGGCCGGCGTGGATCGCAAGGGTGTCGGGATGGTACGTCATGGTCGGACTCCTCATGGGTCAACGATGTGGGCTCGGATCGCGGGAATGCGAAACGGCCCGGTTCACGTTGGGTGAACCGGGCCTGGGGTACATCGACGGCTGGGTCTGTTGCTTACCCACCTGCCCGTGATGTGCCGCCGGCACAGTCCACCCCGCGAGGGGTGCACTTGCACTGGCGACAACACATCAACGGGCTGCGCTTCATCGCTGAAACGTCTCCAGGTGACGCGTGGCGCGGTAGGTGCAAAAAACAAAACCCCCGCGGCCACGAGCTCGGGGGGTTGGTATCCACCGGCTCTTTAGCTCTTTGTTTTGGGGTTCACAACCCCAGGCGGTAGCAAGTGGCCCTAAATCCGTCCGCCGGACTTCCGAGAGTATAGGACGGCGTCACGCCGTCGTCAAGAGCCACGCGTCAGAAATCGCCGAGATCCTCCAGGTCCTCGACTGCGTCAACCTCCGCCACCGGGTACAACGCGATCGAGATATAGCCATTCGGGTAGTCCCGGGCCCAGGCCCGGAACGAGAGCTGTTGCTGCAGCGCTGCCTCCATCTCCTCCTGGTCCCGAACCGAGAGCGGGGAGTGATCCACCCGCTTGTGACGGTAGATCTCCTGGATGCTGGCCGAAAGCAGGGTGATCAACAGGTCACGATTGATGCAAAGTTCCACCGGCATCAGCATGTTGATGCCGCGCGGCAACGGGTGCACCTCCCGGGGAGTGATGGGTTCCTTCTCCGCCGGATGCTCGGTTCCCGACTCGAGCTCAGCGGGGTTCCAGTCCTTCAGCAGGTGACGGATCCGGTTGGTCATCGTGCGTCCTTGCAGGGGTCTGCCTCTGTCATCGGCCATCCCCATGAAAACTTGAGGTCCATCGTTTACATTCAAACCGCAAGTCCCAGAAGCACTTAGACCACCCCATCCGATTGCTCCCATGGCCAGCAACCCATCGTTCGACATCTCCACCGGTGCCGACCTCCAGGAGGTGGATAACGCCGTGAATCAGACGCTCAAGGAGATCGGGCAGCGGTACGATTTCAAGGGCACCAACTGCACCGTGGAGTTCGATCGGGAGAAGGCGGAGATCCGTCTCGCCGCGGACAGTGATTTCCGCATGGACCAGCTGGTCGATGTGTTGCGCATCAAGATGATCAAGCGGGGTGTGCCGGTGAAGAACCTCGATTTTGGAGAACCGGAGGAGGCGACGATGGGCTCAGTGCGTCGCACCGTGAAGCTCACGCAGGGGATCGAGACCGAAGCCGCCAAGAAAATCGTCAAGGCAGTACGGGATCAGGGATTCAAGAAGGTGCAGGCGGCCATCCAGGGTGATGAAGTCAGAGTGACCGCACCGTCGCGGGACGAGCTGCAGGCCGTCATCGCCTTCCTGCGGACCCAGGACTTCGAAATCGAACTCAAGTTCGGGAACTATCGCGGGTGATCTGCCGAGCTGGCGGAACGGGCGGCGTTCGACGATACGGTGCAGCCGGCTTGCTGCTGCTCGTGACCTGTGCGCCACCGATAGGCGATCTGCAGTTACCCACCGCGCCCACCGCGGCGGCGCCCGAGATCCGGATTGGCCTGCTGGTCGGGTCAGCCACGCTCGAGGTGAGTGGCGATAGCGGCGCCCTGGTGCAGGACGCCGACGGGAACGGTGCGGGGGCAATCGAGCCGGGCACGCCCTGGCGGGTCCGCTCCGCCGCGGGACTGGTTGACGCCGGGGCCACCGGTGGGTGGCAGGTGACGGGACAGCGGCAGGTGACGTTCGTGCCGCGAGTCACCGGCAGCTGGCTCCGAGTCGGCGGTCGCCCGTATCGGGGGCGCCTCACGGTTGCCCGTGACCGCACTGGGCTCACGGTGGTCAACGTGGTGAGCCTGGAGGACTATCTCGCCGGCGTGGTCGCAGCGGAGATGGGGCGGCGCGATTCAACTGATGGTCAGGCCCTTGCCGCCCAGGCGATCGTCTCCCGCACCTTCGCGCTGCGGAATCTGGGCAAGCGCGCCACGCAGGGCTTCGACCTGTACGCCACCGTGGCCGACATGGTCTACGCCGGCGCCGGCGCGGAGTACCCGGCGGCCAGCGCCGCCGTGGCCGCCACCTCCGGCCAGATCCTCACCTGGCAGGGCGTGCCGATCGATGCCTTCTTTTTCTCGACCTGTGCCGGTCAGACCGCGGTCGGCACCGATGTCTTTGCCGCGGCGGACCGGCTCTACCTGAAGTCCATCCGCGATGTGGACCCCGAGGGCCAGGCCTACTGCCGTATCTCGCCCCGCTTCCGGTGGCGGGAGGAGTGGAGCCTCGAGCAGCTCCGTGGCGTGCTGAAGACCACGCTCCCCCGTGCGACCGCCATCACCGCGGAGGCAGCCGCGAGCGCCAGCGGCGTGACCGTCACGCGCCGAACGGCGTCGGATCGGGTGTCCCGGGTGACGATTGCGCTCCGGACCGGGGATGTCGATGTCGACGGGCCCGCGGTCCGGCAGGTGCTGCGTCCGGCAGGGGACGCGGTGCTGCGCAGCGCGATCTTCCAGCTCAGCGAGGTACGGGAAGGCGGCCAGCTCCGGCGGCTGGTGGCCGATGGCGCCGGTGCGGGACATGGGGTCGGGTTCTGCCAGTGGGGGGCGGTCGGCCGGGCGCGGGCTGGGCAGGATGCGCCGACGATACTCGCCGCCTACTTTCCGGGCACATCATTGAGCCGCGCATACTGAACACACCGAGCGGGGAGTCGCATGTCCGACACACTCAAGCTGGGCATCATCGGCGCCGGGGCGATCGCCCAGGTGGCCCACCTCCCCGTCCTCCGAAAGCTGAAGGGCGTGGAGGTGGTCGCCATCTGCGACACCGACCTGGCCAAGGCCCGCGCGCTCGGCACCCGCTTCGGGGTCCGCGATGCCTTCAGCGACATCGAGGAGCTGCTGGAGTACGAGCAGCTCGATGCCGTCGCGATCTGTACTCCGAATCACCTCCACGAGCCGCACGTGCTTGCCGCGCTGAGCGCCGGTGTGCACGTGCTGGTCGAGCGGCCGCTTGCCTTCACCGCCCAGGGAGCACAGCGCATCCTCAAGCAGGCCGAAAAGCGGGGCAAGCATCTCATGATCGGCATGAATCACCGGTACCGGGCCGACGTGCAGATCGTGCGCAGCTTCATCCAGAGTGGCGAATTGGGCCGTCTGGAAAGCGTCCGCGGCAGCTGGCATGTCTTCCGTCCCAGTCGCGCACAGCTGGGCTGGCGCCAGCGGCGCGACGAATCAGGCGGCGGTGCGATGCTCGACCTCGGTGAGGCGATCCTCGATCTCGGCTTCTGGCTGGCCGGCAATCCGAAGCCGATCCGGGTCAGTGCCAGCCTTCACGGTGGCGACGGGACGAAGGGTGGGGTGGAGCAATCCGGCAGCGCCTTCGTGGTATGCGATGGGGGATTCTCGATCTTCCTCGATGTAACGTGGCATCACGTCGGTGAGGGCGAACGCTTCGGACTCGGGGTGAAGGCAAGCAAGGGCAGCGCCGGCATCAACCCGCTGCACGCCTGGAAGGAGCTGCACGGGGTGCCGACCGACGTGGCGCCGACCGGATCGATCAGTCGGGAGAATGCGTTCACCGCTTCCTACCGTGCAGAGTGGGCCCACTTTCTGGGCGTCCTGCGCGGCGAAGCGAAACCGTTCGACAATCAGGAACAGGTGACGTTGCACCGCGTGCTGGACGGCATCTACAAGTCCTCCGCCGAGGGACGGGACGTCGAACTGTGCGGGCGGTCAGGGGTTTGGGCGATGGGGGGATTGGGCGTTTGGGCGGTGGGGGGATTGGGCGGGTAGGTCGGGCCTCCGTGCCCGACCGTCGATTAGGCGATTGGGCGGTTGGGGGATTGGGCGGTTGGGGGATTGGGCGGTTGGGCGGTTGGTGTGTCCTGGCTCTCCTCGGCGGT
>JANOFA010000610.1:0-3803 GCA_031413355.1 Gemmatimonadota bacterium
GGCCGGCGGCGACCGGCAGCAGCTTCGGGTTGGCGCCCCAGCGAGCAGCGTGATCTGCTCAGTGGTGGTACGAAAGCATGTGGCGGGTGACACCGTCGCCGTACGCGCCCCTTTCAAATGTGGTGCCTCCCATCATTCACACGAGACCGCCGTGACCGAAGCGTTGTCCCAGGGAGCCTCGGATCCGATGGAAGCGGACCTGGTCGCCCTGCTGCATCGTGCCGGCACGGCCGATCCCGCCGCCGCCGACCAGCTGTTCGCCCTGCTGTATGGCGAGCTGCACCGCCTGGCGGAACGGCACCTCCGGCGCGGCGGCGCCGGCCTCACGCTCGGGACGACGACCCTGGTTCACGAGGCGTACCTCAGCATGGCCGGGAAGAGTGATATCGCCTTTCCCGATCGGGAGCGGTTTTTCGCCTATGCCTCCCGCGCCATGCGTGGCCTGGTGATCGACTACGCCCGGCGGCGCTGCGCCAGGAAGCGCGGGCGCCAGTTCGAGATCACACTCACCGAGGACGAAAGCCAGGCCGCTGGAGCCGTCGAGGACACCACCGACCTCCCCGCGCTCGGCGATGCGCTCACCGAGCTTGCCACACTGGATCCGAAGCTCGCGGAACTGGTCGATCTGCATTTCTTCGGCGGGTTCTCGCTGGTGGAGATCGCGGAGTTTCGTGGGGTGGCGGAACGGACGGCGCAGCGCGACTGGCGCAAGGCACGCATGCTGTTGCATCGTGCGCTGCAGCACGAAACCCAGCCGGGGGCCGACCCGGCATAGCGGACCGGCCCGCGCGGGAGCCCGGTGCTACCGGCCGAGAGCGGCGGCGAGCGCTTCCGCCTCACGGGTGCGGTGATGTGCGGCCCCGGCCCCGGCCCGGAGTGCCGGGAGGGCGCGGTCGATTGACGCCCGAGCCGCCATCGTGTCATTGCTGGCGAGAAGTGCCCGCGCCTCGAGCAGTCGCGCCTCTCCCACGAAGGCGCTCCGGACGTCGGCCAGGCTGTCAACCGTCGCCAGTTGCCGCGCATCCCCGGCGAGCTTCAGGGCTCGCGCCGGGTCGCCCAGCTGGATGGCCACCTCGGCCGCCAGCAACAACACCGGTCGGGTACCGGGGTTGCTGCCCCCGCTGAAGTATCCATCCCGCCGCAACAGCTCGGTAAGCGCGCGGTCGGCGCTGGCGAATTCCGCTTGAGCCCTGCGCTCCCATCCCAGAAGATGCAACTCCTCCCGCGAGGGAGGAGCCGTGGCGCTGTCCCGCAGGTCCTTGATGCGCGCCAGGGTCTGGCGCGCTTCGGCCAGCCGCCCCAGCGCCGCCTCGGCGCGACCCCGACCGAACAGGGCGCGGCGTTCGCGCGACGGATTGCCCGTCTCCCTGGCCACTTCCGCCAGATGGGAGAACCAGACCAGCGAGCTGTCGTACCATCCCATCATGAAGGTGATCGTCGCGCGATTGAGAACGGTTGGGCTCTGGCCAGCCAGCGGCAGCCCACTGGCCTCCACCAACTGTACCCCTTCCCGGGATAGTGACTCGGCCTCTGCCACTTCGCCCACCATGAGCAGAGAAAACGCCATCCCGCTCATTGCATTGAGCTGGAGCAGTGTGCCACTCTGGCCTGAGCTGTCCAAGGCGGCCAGCTGCCGGCGATTCATGGCAATCGCCTCGCGGGTACGGCCCTGAGGCACGAGGATCGCGCCGAGCTGTCCCAGCACCACCTGGTAAGACTCGGATCGCGTGCGGCCCGCCGCTTCCAGTAGCGTCCGGGCTTGTTGCCAAGTCGCAATCGCGCTGTCGCCCTGCTCCCGTGCGACTTGCCCCGATCCCCGCGCGTCCAGGCAAACGGCCCTGCTGTCAGCGGTGAGTTCGGCCTGAGAGGCATCCAACCGGTCGAACAGGGCGAGGTACGGGGCAACCGAGTCGAGGTGACCGAGATCGACCATCAGGCGCGCGGTGGCGCAACGAATACTGAGAAGTAGGGGTAGCTCCCCCCCAGCCGTCGCCAGCGATTCCGCCCGCGCGAGGAGCGTCCGCGCCGTGCGCGAATCACCGAGGTCCGAGTAGATGCTTCCAAACTCCGCCAGCAGATCAGCCGTCAGCGTCTGCTGGCCGGTGTGACGGCGCTGGAGCAGGGCCAGTCCGCCATCCAGGATCTGCTTCATGGTCATCGGCCGATCGCCGATCTGGGTCAACAGTTGGCGCTGGAAGCCCATTACCGCCTCTGCCCGCTCTGATGCGCGGACGGCGACGTCGCGCTCGCGGGCTGCCCGCCGGGCCTGCCCCAGCGAGAACCCGCTGGCGCCCACCAGTGCCGCCAGTGTGACCACCGCCGCCGTCACGATGATGCGGTTGCGGCGAACGAACTTCCCCAAGCGATATCCCAGTGACTGCGTCCGGGCACTGACCGGCTCTTGTCGAAGGTAGCGCTCGAGGTCATCCGCAAAGGCGGCGACGGTCTGGTAACGCTCCACCGGGAGCTTCCGCAGTGCCTTGGCCAGGACGGTGTCGAGGTCGCCCAGGCCGAGCCGTGCGGGCTCCGCCTCCAGCAGGGCCGTCACGCACTCGGCTGGTGTCCGCGCCCCCTCCGCGGTCGGGTGCCGACCCGACAGGAGCAGGTACAACAGAACGCCGAGGGCGTAGACGTCCGTCGCTGTCGTGAGGTCGGCTCCATGGACCTGTTCGGGGGCAGCGAAATGCGGCGTGAAGATGCGGCCGCCCGCGGCGGTCAGCAGCGACCTGTCGTTCGCCGATTCGTCGTCAATCAGCTTGGCGATGCCGAAGTCGAGCAGCTTCACCGTGCCATCGGTGGTGACGAAGATGTTCGACGGTTTGAGATCGCGATGGACGATCAGATTGGCGTGGGCGTGGCCAACGGCGGCGAGCACCTGCAGGAAGAGCCGGAGCAGCGCCGCTTGCGGCAACTTCCGTTCGCGGACGTAGAGATCGATCGGCTGGCCGTCGACGTACTCCAGCACCAGGTAGGGCTGGCCCGCCGGGCTCACCCCGGCATCGAGCAGCCGGGCGATGCCGGGATGCGCCAGCCGCGCCAGCACCGAGCCTTCCCGGCGGAAGCGCTCCTGCCCTGTCGTGCTGACCAGCGCGAGGTTGAGCAGCTTGACCGCGGCCTGGCCCTCGAAGCGTCCATCGGCACGCTGCGCCAGCCAGACGGTGCCCATGCCGCCCTGACCCAGCTGACGTTCGAGCCGGTAGGCGCCGAGCTCGAGTCCGGCCAGACTGACATCCCGGACTCCGGTGAGGAAGCCGCCCCGGTCCGCCGCCGCCTCCTCCGCCAGGAATGCTTCGACGTCCGCGGCCAGCTCGGGGGAGCTGACGGACAGCTCCGCGAGCCAGCGGCTCCGCGCCTCCGGCGCCAGTTCCAGCGCCTGGTCGAGGAGCGGTTCGAGGGTCTGCCAGTTGCTCCGGGGGAGCGGGTTCATGGATGTCCGGATGCTGGAGAGCGAGGTAGGAATCAGCCATCAGCCGTCAGCTGTCAGCTGTCAGCTGTCAGCCGTCAGCCTACAGCCTACAGCCTACAGCCTGTACCCACTAGATCGGAAAGTCGGGCCCGACCCCGCCACGGCGGCGGCGTGTCGTGATCGGAGGCCGGATTGCGATGTAGGGAATGGAGGGGAGGAGTGACTCCCCATCGTCCCCATTTCTTCGAGGTTGCTATGCCGCGCACCATCTTCGGCACCCGGTTGTTCGCTGGACTCGGCGTGGCGGGACTCGCCCTCGCCGGATGCAGCACCCCTGAAGGGGACACCCCGATGGGGGGCAGTGGCACCGCACCACGGGCCGTTTCGAAAGGCTTGG
>JANOFA010000611.1:0-3361 GCA_031413355.1 Gemmatimonadota bacterium
GGCCGTGCGCCCCTCGCACCAGGGGGAGGGACTCGGGCGACTGCTGGGCGAAGCGGTCATTCAATTCGCCCGCGATGCGGATGCACAACGCGTGTTCCTGCTGACCAACAGCAGTCTCGCCGGCGCAATTCGGCTCTACGAACGGCTCGGCTTCCGGCATGGGCCGTTGCCGCCCAGCACGGGCTATGCGCGGGCGGATGTGTTCATGGAGTTGGAGCTGGGGAGCGGACGACAAGCGGGTGGTAGGCGGTAGGCGCGAGGCGCGAGGCGCGAGGCGCGAGGCGCTGGCCAAGGTAGCGAAGCCCGACCATCGAATCGCCCAATCGCCCAACCGCCCAACCGCCCAATCGCCCAATCGCCCAATCGCCCAACCGCCCAACCGCCTAGCGCCACTCTCCGACCGCGCCATACAATCGAGCAAAGTCCCCCGGCGATAACTCCTGCGGCCGCTGGGTCTCGCCGATACCCGCCAGTTTGAGCCAGCCACTCACCGTCGACGCCGGCTCACCGGTGAGCTCGCGCAGCCCGCGCAGCAGCTGTTTGCGGCGGAAGCCGAACAGGCCGACCACAAAGCGGCGGAAGCGTAGCACGTCGGCATCCGCGATCAGCGGTTCGGCGAGCGGCCTGAGCCGGAGCACCGCCGAATCGACCTTGGGCCTCGGCCGGAAGGCCCCTGCCCCGACGGTGAAGAGCCGCTCTACCCGTGCCACCGACTGGATGCCGACACTCAGTGCCCCGTAGTCGGAACCACCGTGCGGCGCCGCCACCCTTTCCGCCACTTCCTTCTGCACCAGGAACACGATGCACGCTGGGCGGGGTGGCTGCAGCGCCTGCTCCAGCAGCGGCGAGGTGATGTTGTAGGGAATGTTGCCGGTGATCCGCCGTGGCCCGTCGCCCGTCAGCGCATGCCAGTCGAGGTCGAGCGCATCCCCCTCGATGATCGTGGCCGCGGGAAACCGTTCCCGGAGCGCCGGCACCAGATCGCGATCCTTCTCGATGGCGATCAGCCGTGTGGCCCGGGTCGCCAGATGCGAGGTGAGGCCACCCGGCCCCGGCCCGATCTCCAGCACCGTGTCGCCCGGCTCGATCTGCAGCGCATCGGCGATACGCCCGAGGATGCCGGGATCGGAGAGGAAATGCTGGCCGAGGCGTTTCTTCGCAGTGGACAAGGTGGGGAGTAGGGAAGGTGGCGGTAGGCGGTAGGCGGTAGGCGAAAGCTAATCCTGTCATCCTGAGCGAAGCGAAGGATCTCTTTGCCCCGGAGCCGAACTCAGGCATTGGCTCCGGCCTCAAGAGATCCTTCGGTCGCTTCGCGACCTCCGGATGACAGCGAGGTACAACACGCTGACGGCTGACGGCTGACGGCTGACCGCTAACGGCTAACGGCCAACGGCTGCCGTTCAGATCCGCATCACCAGCAGCGTCCGATCATCGCCCGGCTTGGGCGTCGCGGCGTCGGCGACGGCAAAGACCGCTTCCACGATGGCATCCGGCGGTTGTGACCGATGTCGCATGATTTCCGCCAGCAGCCGCTCTTCGGTAAAGGTGGTACTCCCCCCCTGATCGACCAGGCCATCGGTCCAGAGGCAGAGCAGGTCCGCGCCCGGAGTCCAGGTTACCTGGTTCCGCTGGAGACTGTCGGCGGATGCGAGCCCGAGCGGCGGTGCTGTGGTTGGCAGTCGCTCTGGCTCGCCGCTGGCCGGTACCCGATACGCGTGGGGGTGGCCGGCGTTGGCATAGACCAGCCGGCCCTGTTTCGGATCCAGCACGCCGTAGAAGACCGAGAGGAACATCTCGGTGGAGGCGAGCTCGTGGCCGAGACTCTCGAGCATCGCGGCGAGCACCTCGTCCGGCGTGCTGCCGGCGCCGGCATGAATGCCCGCGGCCGACATGACCAGCGCCATCACCAGGGCAGCGGAAAAGCCGTGCGATGACACGTCGCCCAGCATCACGCCGACACGGCCGCCTCCAAGGCGAGTGAAGCTGTAGAAGTCACCGCCGACGCTGTCGACCGGTCGGCAGATGGCGGCGACCTGCGCATCGCCCTGGAGCACGGCCGGTGACGGGAGCAGCTTGAGCTGGAGGTCGTGGGCCAGTTCGAGCTCGCGCTGCAGCCGCTGGCGCCGGAGGTCGCGGTCGACCAGCCGCGCATTCTCGATCGCGGCCCCGATCTGATTGGCGACCGCCGACACCAGCTTCGCCTCACCCGAGGTGAAGGTGTCACCCACGATCCGGTCGGTCAGGTTGATCACCCCGACGCAGCGGGAGCCGGCGCCCGGCGCGGCGTACAGAATGGGAATACTGAGAAACGCCTCGCCCTTGTAATTGCGATCGGCGGGCGAGCCGGGATTGTGGGTCAGCGGATCGGTGGGATCCCGCACGATGATCCGCTGCTCGCGGAAGACCTGGGCCGCCACCGAGGTGCGATCATCGGTCCGCACCGGTTCGTGACCCCCGGCGGAAAACCCGCGAGCCGCCACCGTGCGGAGCAGCGAGGTGCCCTCGTCGTGCACCATGATGGAGGCGCGACGGGCGCCGACGACGTCGGCGACTTCCCGCACTATCGTGTGGGCCGCCTCCTCCAGCTTCACGGTATGGCCGAGGATCTCGCTGATGGCATAGAGAAGGTCAATCTCCTCGTAGCGACTGGTGAGCTCGTCGGTGATCTCGGCGCTTTCCCGCTCGGCGGCGAAGAAGACGTGCAGCACCTGGGCGAGCTGGGGGGAGAGTGCGGCGGCGCGGGCCTCGCTGACGCCGTCGATCTCGAACCAGAAACCGTTGGCCTCCGGCACCGGGGCAAGCCAGCAGGAGCCGGTCGGGGTGGGTACGAGGCCGGCCGTCCGGGGCAGCGGCGGCGAGAAGCCGGGGTCCGCTCCGGCCCCAAACACGCGCAGCGCGCGCCCGTCATAGCGCCAGAGACGGACGCGGGCGCCGGTGAGGGCGCCCAGCGCATCCGCCACCGACTCCAGGCCCCCTAGTGGCGGCGCAGCGTCATGCAGATGGAATTCCCCAGGGCATTGAAGCGGACATCATCCACCAGCTGGCGGATGAGAAAGAGGCCGCGACCGTTGGTCCGGTCGAGATCCTCGGGCAGGAGCGGGTCCTCGATCGTGGCGGGGTCGAACCCAGGGCCCTGATCGGTGACCTCGATGCGGATCTGCTCACCGCAGCATTCCGCCTGGACCTCGACCCACTTGGTGCGGTCTTCCTGGTTGCCGGCGACGATCGCGTTGGCGAGCGCCTCCGCCAGTGCCACCCGGAAATTGAACCGGCCGCGGCGACTGACCCAGTGGGCGGTGCAGCAGTGCCGCATGAGCAGGTCGACCACTTCCTCGATGCAGCCGACTTCACTCGGCACCCG
>JANOFA010000612.1:0-1282 GCA_031413355.1 Gemmatimonadota bacterium
GCTCGGGCAGGATCACGTAGTCTTCGGGGTTCTTGGCGTCCTTGGACCGCGTCGCGGCGAGGCCCGAGGCGTCGGTCGTGTAGGCCTGGCAGCGGCCGGCGAAGAAGGCGCCCACGGCCTCTTCCAGCTTCTCGAACACGATCGCCTTGGCCTTCGCCATGTTGTTGGCGCGGAGGAAATCGGTGAGGTTGAGTTCGGTCGTGGTCGATTTTCAGCGCATCCACGGGAAGTGATTGGAGGTAGGCGAAAGACGACATGCCGCTGCCGAAGTCATCCAGCGCAAACCAGCAGCCAAGGCTCTTGAGCTCGCGGATGAAGTGCGCCGCTTGCGGCAGGTTGGCGATCGCTGCGGTCTCGGTGATCTCGAAGCAGAACATCTCCGGCGGCAGCGCATGCCGAACCAGCTGCTCCCGCACGAAGCCAAGCATCCCGGGGTCATCCAGCGACGCGCCGGAGAGATTGATGGAAGTGATTGGCAGGATCCGTCCGGCCGGCTGTCGCGCAAAAAGCGTCGTGACTTCCTTCACCACCCAGCGGTCCACCGCGCCCATCAGGTTGTACCGTTCCGCCGCCGGGATGAACGCGCCCGGTGCGATCAGCGTGCCGTCCCGCTCCACCATCCGGATCAGTACCTCGCATCGCGCCCGGTCTTCCCGCCCGGAATGCAATGGCGCGATCACCTGGGCGTAGAGCCGGAACCGCTGCTCCTCCAGCGCGGAGGTGATCCGGCTGACCCACTGCATCTCGCCCTGGCGCAGCGCCATCATCGCGTCATTCGGCTGGTAGATGTGCACCCGGTTCCGGCCCCTGTCCTTGGCCGCATAGCAGGCCGCATCGGCATCCCGCATGACGGCCGCGAGACTCTCACTGGCAGTCGTGATCGGGACAACGCCGATGCTCACCGCGAGTGCGAACGGCTTTCCCTCCCAGACAAACCGGAACTCCTGCACCGTCTCGAGCAGGTCATGCGCAACGCGCGCCGCCTGACCCGGCAGGCAATGTTCCAGCAGTACCCCGAACTCGTCGCCTCCCAGCCGTGCCAGCGTGTCCCGCCGCCGCACCTTCTGCTGCAGCGCGCCGGCGAGTTGTCGCAGCAGTTCGTCGCCTGCCCCATGCCCGCAGGTGTCGTTGACCACCTTGAACTGGTCGAGCCGTCACCGCGACGCCGTAAAGGCGTTCGCCAAATTCGGATGACCTAATCAAGTGCCCATCGTTCAACGATCTTGTGCGGTGCTAAAGACGGCAAGACTCTCAGGAGCCTCGCCGCGTATCCGATACACGA
>JANOFA010000613.1:0-3165 GCA_031413355.1 Gemmatimonadota bacterium
GCCGAGCGGGGACTGGCAGAAGCTGGTGGCGGGTCCGTTTCAGGTGGGAATCGTGCTCGCAGCCCTGATCAACTTCATTGTCGTCGCCTTCCTGGTATTCCTTTTCGCGAAGAAGGTGCTGCAGGAGGAGACGGTGGCGAAAAAGTAGGCGGGTAGGGGCGGAGCTCCGCTCCGCCCCACACCGTTCCCGATTGCCGGCGGGCGGAGCTGGAGCTCCGCCCCTACCCTACCACCGCGTCCGGCTCGTCTTGCGCGAGGCCTTTCCTCCAAGCAGTCCCCCCAGCACTCCGCGCACCAGCGCCCGGCCGACACTGCGCGCCACGGTGGTCCCCAGGGCCGCCGCGATCGCCGAACCGATCTTGGCTCCGGTGGACATTTTGGCCGGCGCGGAGGCCTGACCTCCCCGGCCACCCGGCGCGGAGGGCTGCCCTCCCCGATTGTCAGGCGCGGAGGCCTGACTTGCCCCCAGCCGAGCTGTCAGCATCTCGCGCGCACTCTCGCGGTCGACCGCCGTGCCGTACTCCGCCAGCAGGTCGGACTGGCGGATGTCGGCCTGCAGCTCGTCCGGTGTCAGTGGTGCCATGCGGGAGGCGGGGGGAATGAGCCGCGCCGCGACGACCGGTGTCGGCACGCCGCGCGGATCGAGTGCGGTCACCACCGCCTCGCCGATCCCCAGCGACGTGAGGGTCTCCTCCAGGTCATAGAACTCGGTCCTGGGGTAGGTCCGGACGGCGGCCTTGAGCGCGGTGGCATCGTCCGGCGTGTGGGCCCGGAGCGCGTGCTGCACCCGATGGCCGAGCTGGGCGAGGATGTCCGACGGCACATCCTTGGGGGACTGGGAGACGAAATACACCCCGACTCCCTTCGACCGCACCAGCCGCACGACCTGCTCCACCTGCTGGAGAAAGGCTTTCGAGGCGTCGTTGAACAGCAGGTGGGCTTCATCGAAGAAGAAGACCAGCTTTGGCTTGTCGAGGTCGCCGGCCTCCGGCAGAGTGTGGTAGAGCTCCGCCAGCAGCCACATCAGAAAGGTCGAGAACAGCTGTGGCTTGTCCTGCACATCGCTCAGCTCGATGCAAGTGACGACGCCCTTGCCCTCCCGCGTGGTGTGCAGCAGGTCGAGGACATCGAACTCCGGCTCACCGAAAAACTGCTCGGCGCCCTGCATCTCGAGCTCCACCATCTTGCGCAGCAGGACGCCCACCGACGCCGGGGACATCCCGCCCAGGGCATCCAGCTCCCGCTTCCCTTCGGGGCCGGTCAGGAACTGCAACACCGAGCGCAGGTCGCCCAGGTCCAGCAGTGGCAGGCTCTGGTCATCACAATACTTGAACACCAGGGTGAGCACGCTGGTCTGGGTGTCGTTCAGGCCGAGCACCTTGGCAAGCAGCAGCGGCCCGAAGCTCGCGATCGTCGCGCGGAGCTGCACGCCCAGCTTACCGGTGAGACTCACGAATTCCACCGGAACACCGGCTGGCGTCCAGGTCCACGCAATGTCCGCCGCCCGCTGGGTGACCCGGTCGGAGGTCAGGCCGGGCATCGCGAGCCCGGAGAGATCGCCCTTGATATCCGCCACGAAGACCGGCACGCCCGCCGCCGAGAGCTGCTCGGTCAGCAGCTGCAGCGTCTTGGTCTTGCCCGTCCCGGTCGCGCCGGCGACCAGACCGTGCCGGTTCATCATGGCGAGTGGAATCCGGATCTTCGGCTCGGGCAGCACCGCGCCCTGATGCAGCGCCGCGCCAAGGGTGATGGCGGGACCGGTGAAGCCGTAGCCGGCTTGCAGAGTTTCGGTGAGAGTTGAGGCCATGGTGTGGGGGCGGTAGGCGGTGGGCGGTAGGCGGTAGGCGCGAGAGAGAAGTCAGTGACTGATTGCTGATTGCTGATTGCTGAACGCTGATTGCTGTCGGCTGTCGGCTGACGGCTGTCGGCTGTCGGCTGTCGGCTGATGGCTGACGGCTGACGGCTGACGGCTGACGGCTACCCAATATGCTTCCCCAGCACCTCCGTCACCCGCTCCATCTCCGCCGCTGTATTGTAGCAGTGCGGACTGATTCGCAGGGCCCCTTCCCGCAAGCTGCAGTGGATGCCCGCCTCGCGCAGCGCCCGATGGGCCTGCTCGATGCGCGGCGGGACGAGGCAGGTGATGCCGGAGCCACGGGCGCCGCGGGGAGAGGCCACCGGGACGCCCCGCTGATCCGCCCAGTCCAGCAGTTGCCGCTGCAGCGCCGCGAGGTGCGTCTGGATGGCGGGAATGCCGATCTCGGTCAGCAGGGACAGCGACTGGTTCAGGCCGACAAATTCCTGAAATGGCAGCGTGATGAGCTCGAACCGGCGGGCATCGGCGCGGAGGGTGTCGCTGTACTCGGTGAGCCGGGTGAAGTCGTCGGTGCCCTCGAAGTTCATCCACCCGGTGATCGCCGGGTCGAGCTGTTCGATCAGGCTCTGCCGCACGTAGAGAAAACCACTGCCCCACGGTGAAAGCAGCCACTTCTGGGCGCCGCAGGCGAGCAGATCCACCGGCGTGGCGCGAAGGTCGAGCGGCAGCTGCCCGACACCCTGGATCGCGTCGACCACGAGCCACTTGCCCAGCTGGCGGGTGAGCGCGGAGAGTTGCGCCAGATTGACGGTGTAGCCAGAAGCAAATTGGGTCAGCGATACCGCGAGCACCCGAACCTCGGGGGCGTGCAGCCGTTCCATCAGCCTGGCCTCATCGGGCCATCCTTCCGGCGTGACCGGCACCAGCTCGCAGCGCACGCCCCGGTCACCCAGCCGGCGCCAGGGATAGACGTTGGCGGGGAATTCCCTGTCGCTCACCAGCACGACGTCACCCGTCCCCAGCGGCAGGGCCCGCGCGGCGATTGCCAGCCCGAACGAGGTGTTGGTCGCCAGGGCGATTTCGGCCGGCTCGGCGCCGATCAGGCCGGCGATGGCCGCGCGCGACCGGGCCAGCCCGCCGAACTGGTCGGCGGCGGTGAGCTCATGGGGACGGCACCTCCGGCCGATGGTCTCCTCCAGGGCCCGGCGGGTCCGCTCCGGCAACGGGCCGATGGACGCATGGTCCAGCCAGATGCGGGAGTCGGCCCAGGGGAACTCAGTGGCACGGAGCAGGGGCAGGTCGTAGGTCACGCGTCGCAATCTGTTCCGGGAAGCAGTACGTTATTGGCA
>JANOFA010000614.1:0-1009 GCA_031413355.1 Gemmatimonadota bacterium
ACCGAGCGGGCTCGCACCGTGGGATCGGTGTCCTCGAGTCCCTCGATCAGCAGGGCGGCGGGACGATCGCCGTCGATCCGCCCGAGCGTCTCCGCCGTCGCGGCGCGGACCACCGGTTCGGTGTCGCGAAAGAGGGATTCCAGCAGGCCGATGGGATGCGGCCCCTTGCGGGTGCCGATGCTGCGGGCCAGCCGCGCGCGACTGGGGCCGTCACCCCGCTCCAGCAGGATGTCGACGATCTGGCTGAGCGCGTCGCGATCCAGCTGGGCCACGGCGGCGGTGATGGCATCGGCGCCAGCGGGCGAGGCGCCGCGGAAGGCCCGTATCAGCGCGGGGACGGCGGTGGCATCGCCGACATCCCGCAGCGCCTTGGCGGCTGCGGTGCGGACCGCTTCGTCGCCATCCGCGAGCAGGTTGACCAGCAGCGGTGCGGCGCCCTTCCAGCCCGCTTCCGCCGCGCCTTCGGCGGCGGCGGCGCGGACCCCGGCGTCGGGGTCCAGCAGCAGGCGGGAGAAATCGCGATCGGCGGTGGTGGCGCGAATCAATCCAAGGGCGCGGGCCGCCGCGGCGCGGACCAGCGGTTCACGATCGACCGAGCGCGGCTGGATCACGCCGGCCAGCTCGCTGCCGCCCAGTTCGCCCAGCAGCCCGGTGGCGGCGGCGCGGACCCGCTCGTCGGTGTCGCCCAGCGCATCCAGCGCGGCTGGCACGGCCTCGCGAGCGCCGAGTGCGTGCAGGGTCTCGAGCCCATCGGCGCGGACCGAGGCATCCTCATCCTGGCGGCAGATCTCGATCAGTTCCGCCGTGAGGTCCTTGCGATCGGCCTGACGAATGGTGCTGATCATCGTGCGCCGGACTGCGACCGAGGAGTGGTGCACACTTGTGGTCGCACTTCCTTAAGCAAGCGACCTTTCTGATCGCGCACTTCAGAAACCACGTAAGGTTTCATCATCACGCCCCCATTGGCGAGAGTCGCCACTGCCGACACCATCTGGAGGGGCGTCACCCC
>JANOFA010000615.1:0-1146 GCA_031413355.1 Gemmatimonadota bacterium
GAAGGCGAGCCGGGCGCGTCGCTCGAGATGGGCCACTTCCGTGCCCAGGGTGAAGACATGCCCGGATGGCGCTGTTTCAAGCCCGAGCGCAAGCCCACCCAGCAGGTCCACGCCACTCTGCTCATCGCCCACGACGGCGATGGTCTCGCGGGCGGCCACCGTCAGGGTCAACGTGGTGGCGATGTCGATTCCTGTCGGGGGTCCGGCCAGGGTGGAACGCTGGACCCGGCCAAGTGGAATGCCGTCGAACACCAGGGGAGCGGTCATGCCCGCAGCACCGCGACGATGATCGCGGCCAGCACGAAGATGACCGCGATCGAGCCGACCGTGCCGCGGATCACCGCCTGGGGAATTTCGGTCGGGCCACGGCGAACGGAGAGCCCTTCGTAACTCGGAATCAGCCCGATCACCAGTCCGAAAATGAGACCTTTCATTGCGGTCAGGACGACGTCGAGCGTCGTCAGCTGGGCCAGCACGATACTGAAGTACCGCGCGCCGCTCATTCCGCCGATGACGCCGGCAGCGAGGTAACCGCCTCCGATGGCGATCACATCGAACAGGATCATCAGTGTGCACACCGAGACCACGCAGCCGAACAGGCGCGGCAGGACCAGGTAGTGAAATGGGTCGATCCCCATCCCTTCGAGGGCGCGTACCTCGCCGAGGACGGTGTTGGTGGCGAGTTCCGCGGTGATCGCGGTGCCGCTCCGGCCGACGATGGCCAGGGCGGTGAGCAGCGGCCCGAGCTCACGCACGATCACGACGACCATGAGCTGCCCGATCAGTTCCGACGCCCCGACCTTGTCGAGCTGGGCAATGGCGCTGGAGATCGTGAGGTAGCTCAAGACGGTCGACAGCAGGACGATCAGGCCGACGGCTTCGAGCGCGGTAAAGCGCAGTTGATTGAGCAGGACCCGCGCCGCCACTCGCCGACCGGCCCCCGGCAGGCTGGGGAGCGAACTGAAGGCCTCAAAGGCGAAGCGCGCTAGCGCGCCCACCCGGGCGAGCCAGCGCGCCGTCCCACGCCCAATGGCGGCGAGGAAATCAATCACCCGCTCAGCCGCCGCTGATCTTCTTCAACCCCTCATTCGCCTCGGCGTAGTCGGGGAATACATCGATGGCCTTCTTGTAGAACTCTGCGGCCTT
>JANOFA010000616.1:0-2451 GCA_031413355.1 Gemmatimonadota bacterium
CCAGCGTGGGGATCAACAACCTCACCCAGCAGGCCACGAGCATCCTCGACCTCGGCGGCTTTGTGCTCGCCGTGGGTGGGTTCGCGGACCTGGCGGGGACGATCAACGATGGCGTGGGTGGCGGGGGAGTGACACTGGCCGGGAGCGGGGGCCAGCTGCTCCAGGGCACCATGAATACGACAGTGGTCGTGGCGGGGAGCTACCTGCTGAACGGCAACCTCAGCGTCGGCGGCGACCTGGCGGTGAACGGCACGCTCGACCTCAACGGCTTCACCGCCACCGTGAGCGGCATCTTCTCCACGATCAACAGTGGCGTGGTGGTGATGACCAACCCCAGCTCGTTCCTCGACGTGACCGGCGACGCCGTCTTCGCCGGCGGCAACACCACCGGCCTGCTCATTGCAGGTACCCTGCGGGTCGGCGGCGCATTCCTCCAACTCGGCACCAACAGCCCCCAGAGCTTCGCCGCGGTCCCTGGCCATCTGACCGAACTGAGCGCCGACCCGGTGAGCATCACCTTCACCACGCCGGGCATCAACGGTTCCCACTTCGGCGACTTGCGTGGCAGCGTCTTCAGCGTCCAGATCCAGCTCAACAGCGACGCCACGATCCTGGGCTTCCTAGACAGCGGCGACGGCTTCGGCGGCAGCTTCCTCGGCAACTCCTGCCCCGTGACACTCACGGTGACGCAGTGGAACAGCAGTGCCAATCTCGACTGCGTGCAGCTCGTTATCGACGACCCGGCCGGGCTCGGGACCGGGATGAGCGACGTCACCTTCCTCAACCTGCCGACCGACGTTACCCAGCTCACGATTCGGCATCCGGGCACCGCGGCCGGCAACTTCGGCGCCGGCACCATCAACGTGGTCCCGCTCACCGGCGGTGACATCGGGCGCTATATCGACGCGGTGGACCTCGACGGTATCGCGCCGTTCCTGGTGGTGGACATCTTCAACTCGAACGTGCTCAACGGTCCGTCGTTCACCACCACGAGTGGTGGAGCCTCGGTGCTGTGGCAGAACGGGACGCTGACCTGGACTGGTGCGGTGGACAACAACTGGTTCACGGCCGGCAACTGGGACCTCAACATCGTGCCGAGCAGCTTCGACAGCGTGGTCATCCCCGCCACCGCCACACAGCCCGGTTTGATAGGCAATGCTTTCGTCGGCGCAGTGAACATCACCGGCGGAAACCTGACGCTGAACGGGAATGCACTGAATGTGACCCGGACCTTCGCGACGACCGGAGCCGGGACGATCACGATGAACAGCGTGTTCAGCCAGCTGATCGTGAGTGGCGACGTGCTGTTCGCGGGCGGCAGCACCGCCGGCCTCCTCGGGATCGGTCGGATCGATGTGGCGGGGAGCTTCACCCAGAGCGCGGCGGGCGGCAGCGCCACCAGCTTCGCCCCCAGTGCCACCCACACCGTCGCCTTTGCCTCCGGGGCGGCGCAGTCCATCACATTCGCTTCCCCGGGAGCCGGACCGGGAGGCGCCCACTTCGCCGCGCTGGACCTGACCGGAGCCGCGGGTGGAGTGACACTCACCGCCAACCTCAGCGTCGACTCGCTGTTCTCGACCTCAGTCAGTGCGTTGCTGAATGGAGTGGGGAACTCCCTGACCGCGCGCCGGGTGCAGGTCTCCGGGTTGATCGTGGATAACGCACCGATCGTGATCGACGAACAGGGCTCGGGCTCCACGGAGAACTTCAGCAATGTGACGTTCCAGGGCTTCCCGGCCACAAATACGACGATGTTCAAGTTCCTCGGACCGGGGGGCACGGTCGCGGCCCGGCCACTGATCACGACCGACAACCTGACATTCCAGGCGTTGTCGATCGGTGCGAACAATTTCTACGTCGATCTCACGGTGACCAGCGGAATATTCATCACCCTCAACATGAACGGCTCAAATCAGGGTGCCTTGGCGGGCGGCAACGGCCCGAGTCTCACGCAGACGACCGGCGGCACCCCCACGGTGAACTGGCCGTAGCGCGTACCGATCGTAGGGGCGGAGCAAGTGCTCCGCCCCTTCCCCCGGAAGACGGCAGGCAAGCCGTGTTGTGGCACCGACGCCACTGCCGCCCCGAACGTGTTGCTTGACAGGGGCCGAAGTAAGCCGCCAATTGGGGTATACCCCGACCCCCCGGACCCCGTGAACTTGAGCCTCTCGCGCGCCTTCGGGCGTCGCGCCCTGGCGGCTTCGGCCGCCCTTGGCACTGCCCTGCTGCTCGTCACCTGCACCGGCGAGCCGGTGGCGCCCGGCGGTCCCCGGGTCGGCCAGGTCAGCATTGCCCCCATCTGGCCCGACGCCTCGCGGCTCGGTGGCCTGGTGCTTGACAACGTGCGGCTCACGGTGGTCCGGCTGCCCAACGATACGCTGGCCCGGATCGCCCGCACCTTTGCCCCCACCACCACCCAGTTGCAGCTGACGGTCCCAGTCCTCCTGCTCG
>JANOFA010000617.1:0-1879 GCA_031413355.1 Gemmatimonadota bacterium
GCGACGACCTGCCGCACGACTTCCGCCACCTGGTCCGGCCGACGCTTCGAACCCTTCATAGCACAGTCACCACGGTATCCAGGATGCGTACACCGTCCGCCGCCTCAACCACCCGATCGGCGGCCCGAAGGGTCTCCTCCGCCACCCGGCGATCCGAACCCACCGTGCTGCACGCCAGTCCCGCGCGCTGCCACAGCTCCTGATGCGCCACCTCCGCCACCGCGACATTGAGCGACCGCCGCAGCTCGGCCTTCAGGGACTGCAGCACGGAGCGCTTGTCCTTGAGCGACTGACACCCCTCGAGCTGGATATCCCAGGTCTGCACCAGCACGACCATGGCGGCCCCGCCCCGGCTCACCCGGTCGCGCCGGCTCCGCTCGCGGTGCTGCCGGCGAGGTGCCGCTTGATCTCATCAACCCGGAAGGACTCGATGGTGTCCCCGACCTTCACGTCGTTGAAGTTCTCGATCCCGATACCGCACTCCATCCCCTCGCGCACTTCCTTGACGTCGTCCTTGAAGCGCTTGAGACTGGAGAAGTTGCCGGTGTAGACTGACACACCGTCGCGGACCACGCGTGCCTTGGTGCCGCGGGTGATCACGCCGTTCTTGACCTGGCAGCCGGCGATGGTGCCGACCTTGGTGACCTTGAAGAGCTGCAGCACCGTCGCGTCGCCCAGAATGACTTCCTTGCTTTCCGGCTTGAGCAGCCCTTCGAGCGCGTTCCGGACATCATCCACCGCTTCGTAGATGATCCGGTAGGTGCGCACGTCGACCTGCTCCCGCTCCGCCGCGCTGCGCGCGCCGGCATCGGGACGGACGTGGAAGCCGATGATGATGGCGCCCGACGCCTTGGCCAGCAGGATATCGCTCTCGCTGATGGAGCCGACGCCGCGGTGCACGATATCCACCCGCACTTCGCTGGTGGAGAGCTGGCCCAGCGCGTCCGCCAGCGCTTCCGCCGGGCCGCCCTGGTCGGCCTTGATGATGAGGCGCAGCGCGCCCATCTGGCCCTGCGCCAGCGCGCGCGAGATATCCTCGAGCGAGCCACCGCGTGCCGTCCGCCGCGTCATCGCCTCGCGCTCCAGCCGCTGGCGCTTCTGGGCGATCTCTCTCGCCTCGACCGCATCGGCGAGGACGGTGAAGATGTCGCCCGGCGACGGGACACCCTCGAAGCCGAGAATCTGGACCGGGATCGACGGGCCGGCGGTCTTCACCGCCTTGCCGCGCTCATCGAACAGGGCGCGCACCCGGCCGGAGAACCGGCCGCAGATGAAGTTGTCGCCGACCTTGAGCGTGCCCTTCTGCACCAGGATCGTCGCCACCGGGCCCTTGCCCGGATCCAGCGTCGCCTCGACCACGGTGCCGGTGCCGGACCGCTCCGGGTTGGCCTTGAGGTCGAGCTGTTCGGCCTGCAGCAGCACCTGTTCCAGCAGCTGCTCGATGTTGGTGCCCTTCTTGGCCGAGATCGCGGTGGACAGCACCTGGCCACCGAAATCCTCCAGCACGACGCTGTGCGCCAGCAGATCCTGCTTCACCTTCTGCACATTCGCCGCCGGCAGGTCGATCTTGTTGATCGCGACGATCATCGGCACGCCGGCGTTCTTGGCGTGACTGATCGCTTCCACCGTCTGCGGCATCACCGCGTCTTCCGCCGACACCACGAGCACCACGATGTCGGTCACCTGCGCGCCACGGGCACGCATGGCGGTGAACGCCTGGTGACCCGGGGTGTCGAGAAAGGTGATTTCCTTCTTGTTGGGCAGCGTGACGTGGTAGGCGCCGATATGCTGGGTGATCCCGCCCGACTCGCCCGCCACGACGTTTGCCTTGCGGACGTAGTCCAGCAGGGACGTCTTGCCGTGGTCGACGTGACCCATG
>JANOFA010000618.1:0-8379 GCA_031413355.1 Gemmatimonadota bacterium
GGTGCTGTTCGACCCCAACGCGATCGACGTATGAGCTACGGAGCGCGGCGGTGGTCACGGGTACGCACTCATCGGCGGTCTCGCTGGGGAGAAGACCCTGGGCTCACGACTGCACAGGGGAATGGTGAGGAAGCGGCCTAACCGCCCGCATGCAGCAGTCGGGCGCGCGGGCACAGGCACCTCGCCGGGCGGGCGCCCGGTGTACTGTTATGGAACATTCATTAGCGTGGGTTGGAGCCGCCGCCCGCAGCTGATGCGCAGCCGTTAGACGCCATCAGCCAGGAGGTAATACGAGGTTTCCAAGTATGAAACGTGCGGTGCTCTTTCGGACGCTGGCTGCGATTCTCACGGCCCTGATGGTCTGGGCGTTCCTGAGGGCACCTGGCCACTTCCTTCAGTCCCTTGGTGGCTGGCAGAACCGCTTGGGCCTGCCCTTCCTGGCGGCAGCGTTTGGGGCGTATGCGCTGTTCGGTGAGGGGCCGGCGCACAGAATCCTTGGCCTGCTCACCAAGGCGATCGCACTGCCGATGCGTCTACTTGAACGACTGATAGGACGCGTCGTCGCGCTGCCGCTTGACTTGTCTCAGGGGCCGCCAGATTCCCGGACGCCCCCGCTACAGCCGCCCGCCCCTCCGCCGCCGAACCCGCCGAGTCGGCCGTAGTTGCTAGGTGACGCCGGTCCAGCCCAGTTACAGTTGGTACCAACGCAGGGCGGCGCCTGAAGGAGACGCGAACCGCCTGGGCCATGGGCTGAACTGGCCGGTCGGAGAAGGTGAGCCGGCAACGGCATCACGGCCCCGCGTTCGATCGAGTCGGCAGCGTCGAGGCGACCCGCGCCCGGACAACTGACGTGTGGCGGCCCGTTTCGTGAAGCCCGCCATGAACGAGTCGGGCCTCAGGCCATCGGGGGGGCCGTTCGTTTCTCTACGGCACCTTGATCCGCACGAGGCTCCTGTTCGAGGGGAAAATAATCGCGACTGCGACCTTCCCACTGTCTGCGAAACTGGCCCAGAAGGCGTTGCCAGGAGCGAGCGCGCGACGAGAGCCGCCCGCGGCAGGATGCAGTGCCAGTCCCTGCGAGCCGTCGCCGCGGAGGTCCTGCAGGTTGATAAGCAGCTGCGATCCGTCGGGTGACCACCCCGCCGGGAATTCGTACACCGCCTGTTCGAAACTGAGCCTCCGGAGCAGTGCACCGGCCAGACTGTAAACCTCGACCGGTGAGTAGCCCCCGGTGTTCCGTCCGACGGCGATCTCGCGGCCATCGGGTGACCAGCGGGGGCTGAACGCCCCGCCCGGGACGACCAGGCTCGGCGTGCCGCCCGCGGCCGGGACGACGAACACCCCGTTCCCTTCCGACGCGGCGGTCCGCGCGCAGAAGATGACCTGGCGACTATCCGGGCTCCACTGAGCGCAATCGACGGTGCCGAGCGTTGTGAGCCGCTTCGGCGTGCCGCCTGACGACGGCATGGTCCAGAGATCGTTGCCGCGCGAATCGCGATTCGAGTCGAACAGCAGCGTCGTGCCGTCGGGCGACCATCGAGGCGATTGTTCGTACGTGGGCCAATCGGTCAACCGGCGTGCCTCGCCGCCGGCGACCGGCGCCACCCAGAGGTCTCGGCTTCCGGACCGCACCGACGTGAATGCAATCTCGTGGCCGTCGAGCGACCAGGTGGGTTCGACATCATCCCCTGGCGCGGAGCTGACGAGGTGCGATTCTCCGCCGGACACCGGCACGACATAGATGTCCGGATCGCCATTCTTCAGTCCGGAGTACGCCACCCGCTTTCCGTCGTGGGAGACCGCCACGCCGCTGTTGAGGTGGACGTTCCAGTCGCCGGTGGTGAGAACGGTCGGGCCCCCCCCGTCGACCGGGAAGGCTTCCAGGCGAATGAACCCAGGCAGACCCATCAGGACGATGCCAGTGCCATCGGCGGTCCAGTTGGTGCCCCACTCGAGGAATGCGTCGTCCGTCACGCGCACCACGTCGCTTTCGCCGGTGCGGAGCATCCAGATATCCGACTGTCCCCCGCGGTTCGAACTGAAGAGGATGCGCATTCCGTCCGGGGCCCAGCGTCCGTCGAAGTCATCGGCGATGTCCCGCGTGAGTTGCGTCAGGTTCCCGGATGCGAGATCAACCCGCCAGAGGTCCTTCGTTCCCGAGCGCGTCGACTCGAACAGCAGCGAACGGCCGTCCGGTGAGAACGACTTCGGCCCGGCACGCTCGAAACCCTCGGTCGTGAGCTGTCGGTGCGTGTTCGTCGCCCGGTCCAGGAGCCAGACGGTCGTCGCCCCCGCCTTTGTAAGCGTGTAGCCGATGAGCTTCCCGTCGGGTGATGGCAATCCCCACGCGCTTCCGTCCACGTCGAGGAATCGCTCATTGGATCCATCGGAGAGGCGATGGATCCACGTTTCACCCCCTGTCGGCGTATCCTTGAAATAGAGGAGCCCGGATCCGTCCGGAAGCCAGGCAATCGGACTCTCCGCGGCTGGGGTTACCGCGACGACCCGCTCCGCGCCGCTGTCGGCCGGCAGCACGAGGACATCCCCGCTGTTCGCGTCGCGGATGAAGGCGATCCACTTGCCGTCCGTCGACCAGACCGGGGAAACGTCCCAGGTCCCGAAGCTGACGCGACGCGCGCTGCGGCCATCGCCGTCGGCGACGAAGATCGCGTTCTTCCCCTCGACGAACTTGTCGTATGCCAGCCGCCCGTCCGACGCGAGAGCCGGGTTGCCGTAGAGTCCAGGCCCCGCCGAAAGGTCCTGCCGGTTGGTCCCAGGCCGCGTTTCCTCGCCGGCACCGTCGCAGCCAACCGTGGCAATCGCCGCCATCAGCACGAATGTCCGTCGCTTCATTGTCATCGCCTCGGGTTCGCCGCCGCGGTCCGGCGCGCGCTGCCATCCAGCACGCCGCGGAGCTGCAGGTTGATCGTCCGCACCAGTGAGTCTTGTGCCGCGAGTACGTTCTTCACGTTCAGCTCGAAACTTTCGCTCCAGTAATGTCGCACCGAATGTGGCTCCACGAGCTGGAGATTGATTCGCATCACGTCGCCGGCCCTGAACAAGGTCCCTTCCATGACCGCGTCCACCTTGAACTCCGCCGCGATGTCGCGCATGCGGCGGCTCTGCCCCTTTTCGGAGAGTTCCGACCTCGGCACCACGGCCGCGAGGTCCATCCCCGCGATGCTGGTGATCAGGGCGTCCTGCATGCTCTCGCCGAACACGGCGTCTGCACCCGAGATGTCGCGGAGTGGCATCACGGCCACGCGGGTGATGGTGCCGAGTTCGCCGCGGGTTCCGATGGGGGTGAATGCCTTCCACGCAGCGAACGAACCGCCAATCAGGACGACCGCGGCAATGATGCCGATCAGCGGCCGCCGCATTCCCGTGGCGGCGGCCGGCGGCGGCGCCGCTTTCACCGTGCTCACCGGGCGGGTGTGCGTCGGCGTTACACCTCCGCTCGGCGTGCCGAGCGCCTCGAGGAGCGGTACGAGCTCGTCGGTGGTCTGCCAGCGATCGGCTGGCGCCTTTTCAAGGCACTTCATCACGAATGCGCCGAGCGCGTGCGAGACCGCGGAGCGCATTTCGGTGACGGGCTTCGGGATTTCGAGGACCTGCGCGGAGAGGATGGCCTGCGCCGTCTTGCCCTGGAACGGTGCCTTGCCGGTGAGCATCTCGTAGGCCAGGAGTCCGAGCGCGTAGATGTCGGAGCGCCCGTCCACGTGCTCCGAACCGGTCGCCTGTTCGGGCGACATGTAGGTCGGCGTGCCCACAGCGACGCCGATCGTGGTCATCCTCTCGCCACCAGCGTCGCTTAACGCCTTCGCCACGCCGAAGTCCATCACCAGGGCGTGACGCCCCGACAGCATCACGTTGCCCGGCTTGATGTCGCGGTGCAGCACCCCGGCGGCGTGGGCGGCGGCGAGGGCATCCGCGACCTCGCGCATGATGCGCACGGCCTCGGGCACCGGGAGCGGGCCGTCGCGATCGATCCGCTCGCGCAGCGACTCGCCGCTGACGTACGGCATGGTGTAGAAGAGGAACCCGCCGGTTTCGCCAGAATCAAGCAGTGGCAGAATGTGCGGGTGCTGCAGGCGCGCCAGGATCCGGATTTCGAGCGGGAATCGGTCAGGCCCGAGCGCCGCGGCCAGCTCCGGCCGGAGCACCTTCACGGCGACCCTCCGGTCGTGCTTCAGATCGTCGGCGAGATAGACGGTGGCCATTCCGCCCGAGCCGAGCTCGCGCTCAATAGTGTAGCGGTCCGAGAGTTCGGATCGGAGACGTTCGAGCTGGTCGGCCATGACCCAATAGTACGGCGGATCGGAAAGAATGGTAATAGCGCGCCCTTGGGGGGTGGCCCGGCTCGCTGGAGGTCCTCCCCCTACACCTCGCCGTACACCGCCCGCCACTGATACCAGCTCGCGCGGGTCTGTGAAATCAAGTGTGAAGTGCAACATTCGCCCCGATAGTGCTGGTCGGGGCGTTCTCGGAAGCGTCGCCTAACAGTTCTCCGGGGTCAGATAGTGGTGGCGCTTGCGGGGCCGGACATTGAGCGCGCTCGCGATGGGGTACAGGCGCGCTGCGTGAGGCGCGCCATGCTCTGGCCCTTCGGGAGATACTGGCGGATGAGGCCGTTGGTGGGCTCGTTGGTTCCGCGCTCCCAGGCCGGTAGAGCGCCGCGAAGTAGAAGGTGGCCCCGGTGTGCCGTTCGATGCGGCGATACCCGGTCATCTCCGTGCCGTTATCCCCGTGATCGTCCGTACCCGGCGGGGCTGGGCCCGCAAGAGCTGAATGACCCGATCGGCATAGGCCACCGCGGTGTGCGTCGCCAGCTGGCCCAACACCACATAGCCGGTGGGGCGCTCGACCGCGCTCAGCAGGCACGCGCGGCCGCCGGTCCCCATCATGGTGTCGATCTCCCAATGGCCGCACTGCCGACGCGGCGCGATGTGCGCGGGCCGGCTGGTGAGCGGCCGGCCGAGCGGCCCGTGTCGCCGCAGCCGCCCGGTGCGGCGGCGGCGCTGCCGATGGGCGCAGCGCAAGTGCCGATAGAGCGCGCCCCCGCCCGTCGATCGTCCCGGAGATATTGATAGATCGTCTCGTGACTCACGCGGAACTGCCGCCGCTGGCGCAGCGCCCCCACGATTGGCTCAGGACTCCAGCCCTGGCGGAGATATCGCGTGATGCGCTGCCACTGCCGATTCGTCAGGCGCCGATAGCAGCGACAGGTCCGCCGCAGCGTCCGGCTCCGGCAGTCCGCCGGGTGCGCCCGATAGCCCCGATCGGCCATGCGATTGCGCGCGACCTCTCGGAGAATCGTGCTGGGGTGACGCCGGAGCAGCCGGGCGATGGCGCTGGGCCACCACCCCGCCTTGCGGAGCGCGCTGATGCAAGCTCTTTCCCCAAGGCTGAGCTGGTGGTGCGTCATGGTAGCCTTCTTTCTCTTGGCGGAGATCTGAAGTCTACCAGTACAGCTCGGCTCATCCACCCCTTTTGCACCTAGTTTATGAATGAGCCCTGCGCGCGAGCCGGCCAGATCGTCGAGGGACGCGAACACTTTTGCGACGTTCACGCTTGGGATGAGTTCTGGTCGTAGCCATGTACTCGATTCGTATGTCGGCCTGTACTGGGTATCGGAGCAGGCGAGGCGGGCTGAGTTCGTGGTCCGAGGTGGGACGCTGGTAAAACTTTCCGACGGCGAGCAGGCTCCTCTCAAATCATCGGGTGAAGGTCGGTTCCAGGATGAGTGGGAGATCATCGCCTTGCAACCGGACGGCTCAAACGCCGAAGGCACGCACCGCCCCACCGGTGAGACGTATCGACTGGTCCGTTTGGCCGATTGCAATCCCACTTCCATCAACCTGTCGGAATACTCTGGCGCCTACCTTAGCGCGAGTTGGACCGCACATGGACGTTGCGCGTAGTTAGGAAAGATCTGGTGCTTAGTAGAACTGACGCTCGTCTGTCAACCATAGATGGTCCGCAGCAATCCAACGTTACAGTCCGTCCTCCGGGTGGTTTGTGGCGGCGTGGCGAGCTGCTCCGAGCAATCCTACCCGTTCGTTGAGGATCACCCGCACGGGCATCGCAGAAACCAGGGGCGACAGTCGTCCCTTGGCGCTGAACGCGCTCATGAAGGTGGGCCCGGTGAGTGCCGGAATGATCTTCGGAGCTATGCCGCCTCCAAGATACACACCGTGGTGGGCGAGATACCGGAGACCAAGGTTTCCCGCCTCGGCTCCGTAGCATGCAACGAGGATGCTCAATGCCTGCTCGCACAGGCCACACTTCGCCGTTAGGGCGATCTCACTGATCGCCGCGGCGGCCCCGAGCTCACGCATTCGCTCGGCCACGAACGGCTGCTCCTTGCCCCGCCCGGAATCCCGCAGGTACTGGTAGATGTTTACCAGGCCGGGCCCGGAGAGCACCCGTTCATAGCTCACCCGGCCGAACCGGTGGGTCAGGTGCACCAACAGGCCGATCTCCAATTCGTTGCGCGGGGCGAAGTCGGCGTGCCCTCCCTCGCTTGCAATCGGCTGACGGCGAGAGCCATCCCAGAGCAGCCCGACCTCACCCAGCCCGGTGCCGGCCGCGATGATCGCGGCGTTTCCGCTGGTCATCGGCGTGCCAGGATTCAGGACCAGTTGATCTTCCTCGGCAAGTTCCCCGATTCCGTGCGCTGTCGCCGCGAGGTCATTGAGCAGTGATACCTGGCGCAACCCAAGCTGGCCGGCCAGTGCGCGGGCATCGATCACCCAGGGCAGATTGGATGCTTCCACCCGTCCTTGGTACACCGGGCCGGCGATGCCGAACGTGGCGGCGCTGAAGTCCAGCGGAAGGCTGGCGGTGAAGGCGGTGAGGGTCGAGTCGAAGTCAGGGTACGCGCGACTCGAGAACGTCTGCTCAGCCAGCACCACCATGGGCCCCTGGCCGACCTCGATCAGGGCGAGCCGAGCTGAAGTTCCTCCAATGTCCGCCGCGAGCACCCGCATCGGTCGCTCCTCCGCCCTCGGTTGTCATGAGCAGGTCGCCGGGCATTCCCCGGGCCGGGACCTGTCAGGCCGGTGTGAGCGCCCGAACCCCGTGTCCATCAGCATCCCACCCCGTCTCAGGCCAGACCCGGAGGGGGCAGAGGCCCCCTCCCTTCCCGGTCTGCTTGACAGGTCCGGGACTTGGACACATACTTTGTTCGTAGAGCGAACAAAGGTCAAGGGTGCCGCCCGGCCGCCTTGACGGCACCCACGTGTCGGGATCTCCGCAGCCAACATGGAGTCAGAGACAATGCCCCCGAGAATCTCGTCAATTCGCGTCCTGGCGCTGGTCGGGATCGTCGTAGCGGGTGGCTGTACCCGGGATCTCGATACCCTTGGGCCGGCCCAGTTTCCGACCGACCCCGGCGTCTTCGCCGAGGGTCTTGCCTCCGGGGTACGCTTCGAGGCGTTCAGTGGCGCCAAGCCCGATGCCATTAGTGATGACCCCAGCAACGCGCACAGCGGAACGGTGGGGCTCAAGCTGACGGTCCCGGCTCCGGGGGATCCCTCCGGGAGCTACGCCGGCGGTGCGTTCATCGCCAATGTGCCTCGTGATCTCTCTGGCTATAACGCCCTGACCTTTTGGGCCAAGGCCAGCATTTCGGCCAGCCTGGATGTGGCCGGCATCGGCAACGACAACACGGGAACCTCCAAGTACACCGCCCAGCAAACCGCCATCGCGCTGACGACCAACTGGAAGAAATACACCATCCCGATCCCGCTCGCGGCGAAGCTCACCCGGGAAGGGGGGCTTTTCTTCTTTGCGGAAGGGCCGGAGAACGGGGCCGGTTACAGCATCTGGCTGGACGACATGCAGTATGAAACGGTCACGACGATCCAGAATCCCCGCCCCGTGATTGCGCCCGCGACGGTCTCCGATGAGGTCGGCGCCAGCCTGAGGGTGGGCGGCACCTCGGTAACCTTCGCGGTGGAAGGCGTTGACCAGACCCTGGTGGCCGCCCCGGCGTACTTCACCTTTGTCTCGTCTGACCCGGCGGTGGCCACCGTGGCGCCGGACGGGCTGATCACGCTGGTTGGATCCGGCAGCGCGTCCATCACAGCGCGGCTGGGCACGACCCCGGCGACCGGTACCGTGACGCTGCTCTCTGTCGCTCCCCCGGCCGTGGCTGCGCCCACGCCGACTCGCCTCGCCGCCGATGTCATCTCCCTGTACAGCAACGCATACACCAACAACACGGTGGACACCTGGTCGGCCGGCTTTGACCAGGCCGACGTGGCCGATGTGCAGATCGCCGGCGACGACGCGAAGAAGTACACCAATCTGGTCTTTGCCGGGATCGAGTTCATCAGCCAGCAGGTCGATGCCACGGCGATGACCGGTTTCCACCTC
>JANOFA010000619.1:0-5133 GCA_031413355.1 Gemmatimonadota bacterium
ACGCCCGGCAAAGAGCGGCACCGTCGTCTTCACCGCGAGGATGAGGGGCGGCACCATGAAGGGCAGGAGCAGGACCGGCAGCATCAGCTCCGCGAAGCGGGTCTTCACCACCATCGCGCTGAAGATCGTTCCCACCGCGACGAATCCCATGGTTGCCAGCAGCATCGTCAGCACCAGCCCGCCGAGTGCCTGGGAGAGATCCAGGTTGAAGAACAGCACGAAGAGCGGCAGCGCGATCGCCTCGACCAGCATCACGAAGGCGAAATTGGCGAGGTACTTGCCGAGGAAGAGCGCCTCGCGCGGCACCGGTGCCAGCAGCAGCCCGTCGAAGGCGGCATTCTCCCGCTCCACCAGGAAGCCGCGGTTCATCGCCAGCACCGACGCGAACGCGACCGTCACCCACAGCACGCTGGGGGCGAGATCGATGGTCGCCACGGCGGTCGGGTCGCGGGCAAAATTGAATACGATCAGCACCAGCGCCGCGAAGACCGCGGCGGAGATGATCGAGGTCCGGGTCCGCAGCTCGAGCCGCAGGTCCTTCCCCGCCAGCACCAGCGCCAACCGGAGCGTGTTACCCACACGCGACCTCGTTGTAGCGCGGCTGGAAGTCGTCGAGGCCGGCGGGCCGCGGCCCTTCCAGCGCCCAGCGCCCGCGGACCATCACCCCGACCCGGGTGGCGAGATCCCACGCCTCGCTGGCGTGATGGGTCACGATCACCATGGCGCGCCGGCCGGTCACATGCATCGCGAGCAGAGCGCGCAGCCGGTCGCCCGCCACCGCGTCGAGGCCGGTGAACGGCTCATCCAGCAGCAGGAGGGCGGGGTCGTGGATCAGCGCGCGAGCGATCGCCGCCCGCTGCTGCATCCCCCGGCTCAAGCTCCGCGGCCGTTCATTGGCCCGCTCGGCGAGCCCCTGTTCCGCGAGTGCTTTGGCGGCACTGGCGGCCGGATCGGGCAGGCCGTAGAGCCGCGCGGTGAAAACCAGATTTTCCAGCAGGGTGAGCTCGTCGTAGAGGAGCGACTGGTGCGACAGCAGCCCGATTGCGCGGCGGACGTCATGCGCATCCGAGGCGAGGAGTCTGCCGCCGACGGTTACCGTGCCCGCGGTGGGGCGCAGCAGCCCAGCAAGGGTCCGGAGCAGGGTGGACTTCCCAGCGCCGTTGGGACCGAGGACCAGGAGGACCTCCCCCGCGGCCAGGGTGAGATCGACCCCATCGAGTGCGCGCACCGCGCCGTAGCGCCGGGCGAGGCCGGTCGCGGTGACCACCACCGGGTCAGTCGACGGCATCAATCCGCCGGGCCAGGTCGTCGAGATCGAAGGGTTTCACCAGATAGCCGTCGTGCGGCAGGTTGAGTACCTGGAGCTGTGGCTCCAGGCTCAGGTAGGCGGAGGTAATGATGACGCGAAGGCCCGGCCGGTACTGCCGCAGGGTGCGCAGCAGGTCGATGCCATCGGTGTCGGGCAGGCGGAGGTCGAGCACCACGACATCCGGGGAGTGCTCTCTGAACAGCTGGAGCGCTTCCGTGCCGGTCGCCGCGAACGACGCCGAGTAGCGCGCTCCAAAGGCGTGCGTGTAGCTCAGACGCAGGGCGGGCTCATCCTCGATGAACAGAACCCGCCGACGGGACACAGCCTCTGCCATGCCCCGAATATAGCGTCAACCGGCGTCGGCTTCGATCTCGAACAGGTCGTCGAGCTTGGTCAGCACCAGGAGGAAGCGCAGCTCGTCATTCGGCTGCTTCAGGACGACGACCTGACGCCGCTCCGAGGCCCGGCGCTGGACCAGCATCAGCGCACCGAGACCGGCGGAGTCCACCGTGCGCGTGCCGCGCAGATCGACGATGAGGCGGCCGAGCCGCTCCGGCAGCTTGTCGAGGAGGCCAACCGCACTCTGGCGGAAGGCGGTCCGGGTGTCGAGCCCGAGGTGCTCGGGCGCGGCGAGTTCGAGGACGTGCTCTTGCGTGGTCTGCATTGTGTGCCTCCCACGCCCGGGATCGTACACAGAAGCGCGATGCTTCTGCCGCTTTCCTTCAAGCGGGACGCATCGCGCTGTGGGCACGGGGCGTCCGCCTTCGGCACCGAGCTATCTCATCCCCAGGAACCAACCCCAGTTCCGAGACCTCTAGTTTTGCGGCCCCGGATCACTCCGGGTGTGCTCTTATCGGGCGGATCAATTGTCTTGGAGACCTTGTGGCCTCCGCACCGGTAAAAAGCGAGGTCGGTGCCAGAATGTTAAACTGTTTACTGACAAACACTTAACGACTGATGCGGGGGTGCCGCAACGCTTTACCGCCTAGCACTCCGCGGTGAGCTTCCGCGAGCTGCAAGCCACTCCAGAACCGGGGAATTTCGCCAGCTATTGACCCCACTCCCCGACGGCGACACCATCCGGGGGCCGGTCGCCTCTCCTCCAACCCATTTGACGCCCCCATGACCGATCAGATCTCCACTTTCCTCTCCGAGACCCGGCGTTTTCCCCCGCCCGCGGCCTTCACCGCCCAGGCCAACGGGCGCGCCGAGCTGTACCAGGCCGCCCGTGCCGACCGGCTGGGCTTCTGGGCGGAACAGGCGAAGGCGCTCGACTGGATCCGGCCGTGGGACACGGTGCTCGAGTGGAAACTCCCGCATGCCAAGTGGTTTGTCGGCGGAAAGCTCAACATCGCGGCCAATTGCCTCGACCGGCATCTCACGACCGCGCGGCGCAACAAGGCGGCGATCATCTGGGAGGGGGAGCCGGGCGATCGTCGCACGCTCACCTACTGGGAGCTGCACCGGGAAACCTGCCGCGCCGCCAATGCACTCAAGGCGCTCGGGGTGAAGAAGGGCGACCGGGTCGCGATCTACCTGCCGATGATCCCCGAGGCCGCCATCGCGATGCTGGCCTGCGCCCGCATCGGCGCGATTCACTCCGTCGTCTTCGGTGGTTTTTCCGCGGAATCGCTGCGCGACCGGATCAATGATGCCCAGGCCGTCTGCCTCATCACCGCCGATGGCGGCTACCGCCGGGGCTCGGTGCTGCCGCTCAAGCGGATGGCCGACGAGGCGATCGCCGACTGTCCCTCGATCAAGGATGTCGTGGTGGTCATGCGCCGCCCGGGCGCCCCGGGCGATGAGTCCTTTGCCACGATGACCGAGGGCCGGGATCACTGGTGGCACCGGCTGCTCGACCGGGCGTCGTCGGACTGCCCGGCGGAACCGATGGATGCGGAGGACCTGCTGTTCATCCTGTACACCAGCGGAACCACGGGAAAGCCGAAGGGTATCGTCCACACCACCGGCGGCTACCTGACGCAGGTGGCCTCGACCACCAAGTACGTCTTCGACCTCAAGGAGAACGACCTCTTCTGGTGCACGGCGGACATCGGCTGGGTGACGGGACATTCGTACGTGGTGTACGGTCCACTCGCCAACGGCGCCTCGGTCCTGATGTATGAGGGCGCGCCCGACTGGCCCGAGAAGGACCGGCTGTGGAAGATCATCGCACGCTACGGCGTGACGATTTTTTATACCGCGCCCACCGCGATCCGGGCGTTCATGAAATGGGGCGAGCATCTCCCCGCCCAGCACAATCTCTCGACCCTCCGGCTGCTCGGTACCGTGGGTGAACCGATCAATCCCGAAGCCTGGATGTGGTATCAGAAGCACATCGGGGCCAACCGGTGCCCCATCGTGGATACCTGGTGGCAGACGGAGACCGGCGCGATCATGATCACACCGCTGCCCGGCGTCACGACGACGACACCCGGCTCGGCCACGACGACCTTTCCCGGGATCGTGGCGGAGCTGGTGGATCAGAAGGGCCAGCCGATGCTCGTGGGTGGCGGGCTCCTCACGCTCACCGAGCCGTGGCCCAGCATGCTGCGCACGATCTACGGCGACGATGCGCGCTACCGGGAGACCTACTGGAGCAAGTTTCCCGACCGCTACTTTGCCGGCGACGGCGCCAAGCTGGACGAAGATGGCTGCTGGTGGATCCTCGGACGGGTGGACGACGTTCTGAATGTCGCGGGGCATCGCATCGGGACGATGGAAGTGGAGAGCGCGCTGGTGGACCATCCGTCCGTCGCCGAGGCTGCGGTGGTCGGCAAGACCCACGACCTCAAGGGTCAGGCGATCGCCGCGTTCGTCACGGTGAAGGAGGGCATTGCCGCCAGCTCCAGCCTGCGCGATGAGCTCAAGGAACATGTGACGAAGAAGATCGGGGCCATTGCCCGCCCGGACGATATCTTCTTCTCCGCCGACCTGCCCAAGACCCGCAGCGGCAAGATCATGCGCCGGCTGCTCAAGGACATCGCCGAGGGACGGGCGCTGGGCGACACCACGACGCTGGCGGATCCTGGGGTGGTGGCAAAGTTGAAGGATCAGTATGAGAGTGAGGAGGGGTAGCCCTGGGGGAGCTGCGGTCGGCTGTCGGTTATATCTGCACCTGCGCCCCCAACTCAATGACCCGATTGGGCGGCAACCCGAAGAACGCCGTCGCCGAGCGCGAGTTGTTTGCCATCACGGTAAAGATGCGCTTCCGCCACATCGGCATCCACAGTCCCTTGGCGGCGAGCGCCGCTCGCTTGGCCCGAGAGGCCCGGATCGGAATCAGCGTCTCCCGCCCGAGGTAGAATGTTGTTTCGGCCATTTTCGCCGTCAGGCCGTGGGAGGCCAGGGACTGCAGAATCTCAGGGACATTCGGGCTCTGCATGAACCCGTAGCTCGCTCGTACCACATAGAAGCCGTACCCCAGTTCCTCGAAGTGCACCCGCTCCGCCGCCGGCACCTCCGGGATCTCCTCCGTCGCGACCGACATCAGCACCACCTTTTCGTGCAGCACCTTGTTGTGCTTGAGGTGGTGCAGCAGCACCGGCGGCGCCCCCGACAAATCTGAAGTCATGAACACTGCCACTCCGGGCACCCGCACCGGCGGCCGCTTGGCCATCTCCTTGATGAAGAGATCCATCGGCAAAGTGCCCTCCCGAAGCGCGGCGGTGACGATGCGCCGCCCCTTCTTCCAGGTGGCCATCAGCACGAAGATCAACGCCGCGAGCACCAGCGGGAACCACCCCCCATGCGGTACCTTGGTGAGGTTGGCGCCGAAGAATGCCAGGTCCACTGTCAGCAGCAAGCCGCCCATCACCGCCACT
>JANOFA010000620.1:0-7175 GCA_031413355.1 Gemmatimonadota bacterium
TCCCGGTATCAGGTACCTCCCCCTGCCGTCCACCAGCATGGCGCCGACAGGGACTTTCGTTGCGGCCGCGGGCCCCACCGCCGTGACCCACCCATCGGCGATGACGACACTCATGTCCGTCGCAGGGGGAGCGCCGGAGCCGTCAATGACGGTAATGTGCTGCAGGACGATGGGGCGGGCCTGGCCAACGAGGGGGCCAGGAATCAGCAGGCAGAGCACGCCGAGGCGGCCCAGGAGAAGGTTCATCTGGCAGTACCGATCAGGCGCGCGCCTTGAGCATCTGATAGTCGGTCTTGTCCGTCGAGGTGAGTGGGATCGCATCCAGCCAAACATAAGCATCGGGCGTCATGTAGCGGGGCAATGCCTCGACCGCAAATCGCTTGAGCTGAATCAGGCCAGGCCGGGTCTCGGTGCGTGCCACCAGGAACGCCGTGATCCTCACCCCCGATGCGGGGTCCGGCACCGCGACGACGGCCACCTCGCCCACGTCGGGATGCCGAGCCAGTCCCGCCTCGATCTCGCCCAGCTCGATCCGGTAGCCGCGCCGCTTCACCATCCGGTCGCGCCGGCCGTGGAAGAGGTAGGTCCCGTCGGCCTCCTCGACGACGAGGTCGCCGGTGTGATACCAACGGGTGCCATCGGGATCGACCAGGAACGCCGCGGCGTTCCGTTCCGGCAGGTTCCAGTATCCTGTCATGATGCCGGGCCCGCTGATGAGCAGTTCCCCCTCCTCGCCCCGCGGCACCTCGCGTTCATCGAGGTCCACCACGCGGGAGCGGAGATGGGAGCAGGTCTTCCCGATGGGATAGGGCTCGGTGCGCTCTTCCGGAACGACGGCCGGGATTTCCTGAGCCGTGCAGACGTTGGTCTCGGTCGGTCCATAGAGATTCCAGTACACCGGATGCCGAACGATTCGCTTCAATGCGCGGAGCTGGGGCACGGGGAACACCTCGCCAGCGAACAGCACCAGCCGGAGCGCGGACAGGTCCTGCTGCTCCAGCCGGCCGTACTGGGTGAGCATGTTGAGAATCGAAGGGGTCGAGTACCACACCGTGATCCCCTGCGCCGCGATCATCGGCGCCAGCGCGAGCGGCTCCTTGCCCAGGTCCTCGCCGATCAGGACAACGCGCGCTCCATGCTTGAGCGGGACGTAGAGGTCGAGGATGGAGAGGTCGAAATGAAACGGGGCATGCGACGAAAAAATGTCCGCCGACGTCGGCGCGAACACCTCGGTGCACCAGTCGACGTAGCTGATCGCCGCCCGGTGGGTGAGCATGACCCCCTTGGGCTTTCCGGTCGATCCCGACGTGTAGAGGATGTAGGCCAGATCATCTGGGCCGCGGTCGACCGTCGGAGTGATGGGCGGGGTCCCCACGGCCCGGGCAATGCCCTCGCCACCCGACGCGCACGCGATCCCGAGCATGGGCGGTTCATGACCGAGCAGGGTGAGCTCCGCACTCAGCGCGGGAGCGGCCGATTGCTCGACCAGCACCAGACGCACCAGGCAATCCTGGAAAATCGTCGCAGCGCGCAGTGGCGGCGACTGCGGATCCACCGGCACATAGACCGCGCCGGCCCGGAGCACACCCAGCACGGCGGCAAGGCTGTCGATCGATTTCGGCAGGTGGAGGCCGACGCGATCCCCGGGCGCGACGCCCTGCTCGACCAGCCAGTCCCGCACCCGGCTGGAGAGGGCCTGGAGCTGGGCGTAGTTGATGGTATCGCCCGCCGGCTCAACTGCGGCGGGACGACCGGGATGCCGTGCCGCGGCGCGCTCGAAGAGCGCGGCGAGTGAGGGCGAGGAGAGGCTCACGACCCGTTCAGGCGCGGCGCCAGCCGCGCAGATAGCTCGTGACACTGAAGGTCGGCATGCGCCTGTGCTCGACGTCCACGAAGCCCGCCCCTTCCATCCAAAGACGACCCTCAGCGGGACTATGGTTCCTCCCCGCTTCCGTCATGCACAGCGACAGCAGGTCCACCATCACCGGCCAGCGCTGCGGGACCGGTGTCGCGGGATCATCGAGAAACATCCCCTGGATCACGAGGGAGCCGCCGGGTGCGACATTCTGATAGAGCTTCCGGATGAGGCTCCGGCTCTCCTCCTCCGCGAGCATGTGCAGAATATTGGAAACCAGCACGAGATCGTGCTGCCCGGGGATCGGCTCCTTGAGCGCGTCCAGCGTGTAGTAGGTCACCGGATTGGGCAAGGCGTAGCGGCCGGCAACTTCGCGCGCGACATCGAGCACTCCCGGCAGGTCCACCAGGCCGATGGCCAGTGCGGGATTGACCGCCGCGAGGAGGAACGAATACGTCCCCGGTCCGGCGCCGACGTCGAGGACTGACCGACATCCGGAGGTATCGAGCGTCGCGGCGAGCTCCTTGCCCCGCAATGCAGCATAGTTGTGCATCGCGAGGATGAATTCGCGGGTCAGCGCCGGATCTCCCCCCAGATGGCCGCGGACCTCGGAGATGACCGGTCCGCCCTCGAGCACCGCTGGCTCGAGCCGATTGAACAACTCAGCGAAGAAATCGAGATTGCGCAGCCAGTTGCCGATATAGTTCTCGCCCGCCGATGGCGCGAGAATCGCCTGACTGGTCTGGGTCAGGGCGTAGCGACCATCCCCGGCCGTTGCCAGGAGGCGGAACGCCACTCCTGCCTGGAGCAATCGCTCAACCCGGTCTGCCCGGGCCCCAACCTCCGCCGCCAATTGGGCGGCCGTCTTCGGCGCGCCATCCAGGCGCTCGAAGATGCGCAACTTGAGCAAGGCGCTGAAGGCGCCCGCCTGGAGGAATCCCTGCGCAATGTCCAGCACCCGAACCTGGTGCCGGATGAGAACCTGATCATCCAACGGAGGCGCCCCGCCCGGCGGGGTGGCCCCGGGCAGCGACTGCGCCGTCACACCCGCTCGCTGAGCTTCGACTGCAGCAGCGTCGCGATGGCGTCCAGTGTACCGAGGTTCGCGGCATCAACCTCGTGCGCCTCAAGGGTGATCGAATACTCCTGCTCCAGAAAGGACACCAGCTCCAGAGTTGCCAGCGAGTCCAGAATGCCGCTGGACAGCAACTCGGTGGTGGGCGTCAGGTTCGACGGATCCTCCCCCGGCAGGTGAGTCTGCAGCAGGTACTGTCTGACGGTCTGGATGATCTGATCGGCGCTCATTCCGACTCCGCAAGGATGGGGTTATTAGTGGGTCGATGGGGCGGTAATCGCCCCGGAATCGGCTGCAGGGCCGGTGACACCCCACGCGGCGAGATAGCCATGCTGCCCCAGCTCGCGGAACAGTCGATCCGCCATGTACTGGTGCCCCTGCACGCTGGGGTGCTTGTCCCACTCGGACATCCGCAGCAATTCCTCGTCCTGATTCTCGAAATCCAGCATGTTGATGAACGGCAGGCGGTACTTGGTGGCGAGCGCGAGCCCTTCCTCCTGGCCCGCATCCATTTCAGTCGGTTGCCGAACATAGAGGAGAACCAATGGCAGCTTGTGTGCTGCCACCACATGGGCCACGATCCCGATTGAGAGATCCAGGAAGGCCTCCCGCTGCGGCATGAGCACCTTCATGTTCGCGGGAGAATTCTGGGTTACCTTGAAGCCCAAACTGTCCACGAACCGGGTGACCTCGGGAAACACCGGATCCACCCCCAGTTTCAAGGCCCGTTCGAGCGACAGAACACCCGCCCCGCGGTCCGGGCCGGGATGGAGTGCGAACAACACCAGGTCAGGGGTGAACGGGGGAACCTTGGTATCCAGCAACCAGGCCCGTTGCCACACTCCCGAGCGCGCGACGCCGAAGTTCAGCACCTCGATGCGATCAAACCTGCTCCTGGTATTGCGGGCATTGAGCTGTACCTCCAGGACCGCCTCGAATATGTGGTCGTTGGCTACGCCGCTGCCCATCACGTCGCTGGGCCCCACCACTGCGATGCGGATGGTACGTGGCGGTTTTACCAGAGGATAGGCCTGGTCACGCATGCCGAATTCGTTGGTGGTGAATCGGGCGCCGTGCCACAGGGTATCGACGTTCGGGACGAGGGCACCGAGCAAGGGCGTCGTTGCCTTCTGCCAGAGACTCGAGGTCTCGAACTCCGCGATCCGTTCGCGGCGTCGGGCGGCATCTGCCTGCTGCAGCTCGTTGAGTTGGGAACTGCCCAAATCGAGCTGCTCATAGTAGCCGCGCAGCAAGGACGCCTCGTCACGGTTGTTGAGCCGGTTTTCCTTGAGGCTCGACAGGAAATCCTGCTTGGCCTGGCTGAGCAGCCGTGGAAGCGCCGGATTGGCCAGGATGGCGAGGAGCGCGGTGGTCGCCAGCGTGATCATCAGCGACCGGCGGGCCTCCTGCCGTTCGGCCCCCGGTACCTGGTTCACCTTCTCCATCACCCCGAACCGTGCACCCCCGAACCCGATCCCGACCGCGATTACCCCAAGGAACAGCACCACGCTCTTTGCGTTCCACACCATCGCGGCGTCCCAGATGGTCAGCCACTCGGCGACAGAACCCGCGGACCAGTAGGACCACAAGAGGCAGAGCGTCGCCATCGTGGCCAGCACCGAGAGTCCCCGGTTGAAGCTCCAGAGGGGGACGGCCGCCCTGGTGCGCGGCTTCTTCAGGTCCTGGACCGCCTGGTAGGTGATCAGCGTACCCAGCACCGTGTAGAACGAGATGTCCTGCACCGTCAGAAGCGGCGAGCCCCTGAGCCAGAACCACATCCATGAATGGCCGGCCCACGTCGCCACGAACACCAGGGTCAGGGATACGATGGTGACGATCGCGGGCGAGCGGCCCCGCAGCCGGAAATAGGTCGGGTAGTAGACCAGCTTCATCATGGCGTCGCGCCAGTAGATGTTGCTCCGGCGAAAGAGATCGGTGAATCCGGCCGAAAGCCAGTAAAGGTGGTTGGTCTCCGGCAGGTGGAATCCGAAGAGGTGTAACAGGCCGATCGCCATATGGAACGTGCCCGACAGCCGTAGGTAGACCATGAAGCTCGTCATCACGTACTGCAGCAGTTGACCGGCGTTCCTTACCTCGGTGGCGTCGAGCGTGAAGTGATGGTAGACCAGCCGATAGATGACGATCTGCAGCAGCCCGCGCGCCATCCAGTGCAGGCCGCGCTGGTAAATGCGATACGCGTCGGTGTCGAAGTAGGTCCGCTCATACGTCTTGAAATCCACCGCCGGGAACAGCGGCATGCAGACGTTTGGCAGCAGGAAGAAGTAGCTGAGGCTCCGGATCAGCGGCGGCGGCTCGGCGGCGTGCGCCAGGTCATAGAGATAGAGCACCAGTCGGATCATGAACATGCTGCCCAGCACAGGCCAGACGCCGTTTGGCACCCCGCTCGGCATCAGCTCCGCCCGCAGCAGGACAAGGACAGCCACCGCCGCGCCCAGGAGCGCCAGCCGGTAACCGAAACGGATTGGCAGATAGGTGAGGCCGACCAGCGGGATTCCCAGCCCCAACAACCAGAGCATCGGGGTCGTCCCGAGCACCACCTGGATGCCCGCCACCGACAGCAGCAGGAAGAAGCCGAGGCGGTACCGCATCGGGAGCAGCGCGTGGATGACAAAACCGATCAGCGCCAGCACCATCAAATTGCCAAAGGGCTTGGAAATCACCTGAAGCGCCCGGGTCAATCCGACCAGCAGGCCCAACTGCACTCCGACGCCGAGGACCACACGCAGCTCCCCCCAGCCGAGCCGGGCGCTTGGTGCGTCGTCTGAGGCGACTGCGACAGCGTTACTCATCTTGCTCCTTGCATGGCCGGGCACAGCATGGCAGTGCCAGAGGGATAACGGCGCCGGGGGACTCCAGGCGTATCGTGGTCTGACAGCCAACCGGACATGGGCAATTGAGAAGAACTGGGCGAACAGCGTCAAGCCATCCCGGGAAGGGAGCCGGCCGCTGATGTCATACTGCTTTAGCGATTCTCGTGCCAGAGAAGCTGTGGGAAGACAATAGGTATGTATCTGTGGAACAGCAACTTGGGCGATGTTCAGCCGATGGGGCTACAGCCGAATTCTGGGTGTGGCAAACTTGCCACAGAACCGGGCCATCACCCCGCCTGCGGCGTCACCGGCGGGTCAGAGCCCGAGACCTCTTGCGATCAGGTTCCGCTGGATGTCGCTGGTTCCGGAGTAGAGGGTTCCGCCAACAGCGTCGCGCAGCTCGCGCTCCACTTCATACTCCGTGGTGTAGCCATAGCCACCCCGCACCTGGACCGCATCGAGGCAGGACTGCACCATGGCCTCGCCGAGGTAGAGCTTGGCGATCGCGGCTGGCGCCCCCGGTGCCGTGTTCGTCTGCTTGGCCCAGGCCGCCTTATAGAGAAGCAGCCGGGCAGCTTCGAGCCGCACCTTCATGTCAACGATCCGATGCGACACCGCCTGGAAGTCGCCGATCGGCTTGCCGAACTGCTTTCGCTCGCGGGCGTAGCGGACCGCGTCCTCGATCAACCGCTCGAGCGTGCCGAGGTTGCTGGCGAGAATGCAGCCCCGCTCCCACTCCATGGAATCGTTGAATAGCTGCACGCCGCGGCCTTCCCGGCCGAGCAGATTGGCGGCCGGCACCCGTGCCTGGTCGAAGATCAGCTCAGCCATCGGCGACGTCTTGAGCCCCATCTTGCCGATCTTCTTGCCCACTGTGAAGCCTGGCGTATCGCGCTCGACGAGGAACGCCGAGAGCCCGAGCGCCCCCTTGGCACGGTCGATGGTGGCAAAGACAAGAAAGAGATCCGCCACCGGGGCTTCGCTGACGAAGGTCTTGGTGCCGGTCAGCACGTAGGAGTCTCCCTCGCGCACCGCCGTGGTGCTGAGCGCAAAGGCGTCGGAGCCACTGTCAGGCTCGCTCATGCCGTGCGCCCCGATCCACTCCCCGCTGTTCAGCCGCGGCAGGTAGCGCCGCTTCTGCTCTTCGGTGCCGTGGCGGAGTATCGGCATCTGCACGCTCCACATCTGCGCCGCCAGCGCAAAGAGCAGCCCGTTGTCCTTGCAGGCATACCCCAGAGCCTCCATGCCGAGGATGGTGGTCAGGATGTCCATCCCGCTGCCGCCATACTCCTCGGGAAACGGGAGGCCCTGGATCCCGAATGCGCCGCATTGAGCCCACAGATCACGGGAGAATTCTGCAACATGATCCCGTCGGATGAGGTCATCCTGTAGAGCCTTCTTGCCGAATTGAATG
>JANOFA010000621.1:0-14395 GCA_031413355.1 Gemmatimonadota bacterium
GGTCGTGCATGGTCACCGCGATCGGGTTCCACGTCATCTTGCCCGAGACGTACCGCTTCGCGTTGATGTAGTCGATGACAGTCTCCTCGAACGTCGCCTGGGGACGGGCGGCCGTCTTCAGGACGAAGACTCGAACGGCGACATTCTCTTTTCGACGAAAGGCTTCGAACTCAATTCGAGTTATTCCGTCGATTTGGTTCGACACCGGGGCCGGCGTCGAACAGGAAGATCCGCTGGCCGACGGTGACCGCGGTGGCCGGGCCCTGCGCCTGGGGATCGGGGATGGGAACTCCGGTCCCGAGCAGGATGACGGTGGTACTATCGGTGGATTGGGCGATAGGGCGATTGGGCGATTGGGGAATCGGGCGATTGGGCGATTGGGGAATCGGGCGATTGGGCGATTGAAGGCCTGGTGCCTGGATGACGGCGAGCAGGAGCAGGTAGCGGAGCATTGGTCTCACCTCGATCGAATCACCTAATCGCCTAATCACCTAATCGCCTAATCGCCTAGTCGCCCAACCGCCCAACCGCCTAATCGTCCAACCGCCTGCCGTGCGTTACGCCGTACTCTCGTCGAGCAGCCCCAGCACCTCATACGCCGCATTTCGTCCATTGATCCCGATCACGCTTCCGCCCGGGTGGGTGGAGGCGCCGCAGAGAAAGAATCCCTCCATCGGCGTGCGGTAGGTCAGCCGGTTGCTCCACATGTACGGCGGCAGGCACTCCCCCTGGAAGATCTGGCCGCCGGTCAGCCCCGTCTTCAACTCGACATCCGGCGGGCCCAGCACCTCGAGCGCGCTCACTGCACCCGGCAGGTTGGAGCAGAACCGTCCGATGGAATCGAGCACCACCTTGCCCGCCGCCGCCCGGTGGTCATCCCACGTTCCCGAGGCAAAAGTATGGGGCATGTACTGCGAGAAGACACTCATCACATGCTTGCCCGGCGGCGCCACGCTTGGGTCGTAAGCGGTCTGCAGATAGATCTCGGTCCACACTCGATTGGGCATCCGGCCCGCCATCATGTCGGCATGACAGCTGCGCCACTCCGCTATGGTGATGGGGGTGTTGATCGTGGCGAGGTGATGCGGCATCCTCGTGCCGGGCCGGGACAGGAAATTGGGCAGCTCATCGAGTGCCGCGTTCACCTTCACCGTGGCGCTCCGCATCGGGATACTCTCAACCTGCCGGCGCCAGGTGTTGTCGGCGCCGCCGCCCAGCAGCCGGAGCGCCACGATCGGATCGGCGTTCGAGATCACGATCGGGGCGTGAATTGTCTCTCCCCCCGCCAGCTCCACCCCCTCGCCCGGAAGGATGCGGGCGACGGGTACCCCTGCCGCGACCACCGCACCAGCCTCGACCGCGGCATCGTGAATGAGGAACGACACCATCCCCATGCCGCCAGTGACGTAGCCCCAGCCGCCCGGCTCGCCACCATCCAGCCGGCCGCTGTAGTGGTGATAGTAGAGCGACGCGGTGCCGGCGTCGAACGGGCTCGCCGCCGAGCCGATCACGCCCTGCCCCATGTACGCGAGGTGCAACCGCTCGTCCACCAGGTAGCGCTCCAGCAGCTCGGCGATCGACCAGTCGAACAACAGCCCGATGGCGTCCTTATCATGACCCAGCCGCGCTTCGATGACGTCGCGGGTCGGGGCGCGGTGCAGCCAGACGTCCCGATCACTCAGCGGCCGGAGCCCGTCGCAGATCTTCCGCATCAGTCGGTGCATCTCGTGGCGGCCCGCCACGTCCGGTGCGCTGAAGCGGCGCAGCTCCTCCTCCGCCTTCGCTTCGTCATCCCACATCTGCAGGCTCGAGCCATCCTCGAACGGCACGAAATAGCCACCCATCGCCGGGGTCCAGGCATAGCCGCGTTCAGGCAGCCGCAGCTCCTCGATGACGGTCGGATGCAGCAGCCCCACCACGTAGGCGCAGGGCGACACCCGGTAGCCGGGCCAGCTCTCTTCCAGCGTGCAGGCGCCGCCGATACGATCACGCGCCTCCAGCACCAGCACCCGCTTTCCCGCTCGCGCCAGGTAGAAGGCGCAGGTGAGCCCGTTATGGCCCCCGCCGACGATGATCGCATCCCACGACCGCTTCGCCAACTCGGCAACCGGCGCGGGCAGGCCGACCTGGCCGAGGACGGGGACCGCGGAGCGGTTGGTCATTGAGTGAGGTGGTCGCCGTACCACTGCAGGTACTGCCCCCACCGGTGCATCTGGTAGCTCGGCTTGCTGATCCCGTGAAACTGCCCGGGATAGATGATCAGCTTGGTGTCGAGGCCCAGGTGGCGAAGGGCCTGGTACATCTGCTGGGAGTTGAGCAGCGGCACGTTGAAGTCGTTCTCGCCGCAGAGGAACAGCGTCGGCGTCTTGATTCGGTCGGCGTGGAGAAACGGGTAGGACACCTTGAGCCATGCCGCTGTGTTCTTCCACGGCGGGCCCAGCTCCGCGGTATACTCGCGGATGTACATGTCGGTGCCGAAACCGGCGAGGATGTTGGAGATGCTGGCTCCGCTCACCGCTGCCTTGAAGCGGGTGTCGCTCGCGATCACGTAGTTGGTCAGCATGCCGCCGTAGCTCCACCCGCCCACACCCAGGCGGTCGGAATCCGCGACCCCCTGCTTCACCGCGTAGTCCACGCCTGCAAGCACATCCTGCACATCCTTGTTGCCCCAGTCGGCCCAGATCGCGAGGGAAAATTTCTCGCCCCGGCCCGAGCTGCCGCGCGGATTCATGGCGACCACCGCGTAGCCGTTGGCCGCGAGCAGCTGCCAGTAGAGGTTGAAGTCATTCTGGAACTGGCCGACCGGCCCGCCGTGCAGGACGAGGATTGTCGGGTACTTCTGGCCCGGCGTGTAATCGAGCGGCTTGATCAGGAAGCCGTTGATCGTCGCGCCATCCTTGCTGCGCACCGAGATCTCTTCGTAGGGCACGAGCCGGAGCGTCGCGATCAGCGAATCGTTCTGGTGCGACAGCGCCCGCGGGCTGGTGCCGTCGAGCGCGAAGATCTCGCCCGGACGGCCCGGTGTCTCCAGCAGCACGGCCACCTTGCCGTCGTTGCTGATGGAGTAGGCCGGGACGATGGAACGGCCCCGCAGGATCTCCTCGACCGGTCCGCCGGTGGCGGAGACTCGGCCCAGGTACACCGCGCGGTCGTCCTCGACGGTGAGGTAGAGCGACTTCGCGTCGGCCGACCAGGTCACGTTGCCGACGTGACGATCGAGCGCCTGGGTGAGGATGGTTGGCGCGGCGGTGCCCCCCCATGGGATCACGGCGAGCCGCGGACCGGCGTAGTAGATCAGTGAATCGGCGCCGCCCTGCAGGTAGGCGATGTGGCGGCCGTCGGGACTCCACGCCGGCCGGCTGTCTTCCCCGTCCGGTCCGGTGAACGTCGTGAGCTGGCGGGCAACAGTGCCGGCAGTCGCCTGTTGCACGTAGAGGTCCCAGTTATTGCCGCGGTCCGGGTCACTGCTCACGCGCTTGCTGGCGAAGACGATGTACTGTCCGTCCGGCGACCAGGCCGGGTTGGCCTCGTCGGTCCGGCCGGGGGTGAGCGGCACCAGCGTGCGTCCCGCCAGCTCGAACAGGTAGAGGTGCTTCCTTTTGCGCCGGACGTAGCCGGTGTAATCCTCCTTGAAGTAGAACCGGTCGATCACGATCGGCTCCGGCGTCTTCTCCTTGCCCGTCTCCTTTCCGGTTCCACCGAGCTGGATGTCGATCGTGTCCACCCGCTCGGAGTCGGGCCGCGTGCGCAAATCGCTGACCTCGACCGAATCACCATCTTCGATCTGCAGCACCAGGCGGCTCCCGTCCGGCGACCAGACGTAGTCCTCGATGCCGTTCTTCACTCGGGTGACCTGCTCCGCTTCACCCCCGCGGCGGTCGAGCAGCCAGAGCTGGTCGGCGTCCTTGTCATCGCCCCGGCCGGAGAGGAAGGCGAGGGAACGCCCATCCGGGCTCCAGCGCGGGGTGTGCTCGCTCTCCTTGGGCGTCCGGGTCAGTTGCAGCGTGGTCTTTCCGTCCCAGCTGGTCATCCAGATGTCGCTGACATGTTCGTCCGCCTTGAGGTCAACGGCGGTGACCACGTAGGCCACCCAGCGCCCATCGGGCGAGACTTGCGGGTCGTCAACCTCTGTGAGCCGGGGCAGGTCGTCGAGCACAAGGGGACGACCGGGGACAATCTGGGCCGACATCATGGACGTGGAGAGGCAGACTAGGAGGGCGAGCAGGGGGCGGTGCATGCAGACTCCATGAAGGCGGTACCGGAGCATACAGCCCCGGAGACGGATCAATTGAGGATGACGCTCACGGGCGGGGCAACGGTCGCTCTCCGCCTGTTGAGCCTTCGTGATGCTGATGGGAGGCCCGCCCCCGGGCAGGAGCGGGTCTTGGTAGTGCTGGCTCAGCGTCGACGGACACCGACGTAGACATCGTCTTCCGTCTGGGTCCCGGGCCCTCCACCCTTCACATTGCCCGCCTTCTTAGCGTTGAGCTTCTTGGCCGGCAGGTCCTTCACCTTCCTGGTTGTCTTCTTCGACTTCGGGGCCATGGCATTCTCCTGAACGGGGCGTCGGGGCAGCCAGCCCCGGGGACGATGGTCATCCGATATTCGCTCCCGCAGGGAGGCGGGGCAAGGGGGAGGGTCTGGCGGAGTTCAGCCACGGAGAGTGGTGCAGGACGATCATGCGAGTTGCTCCCACGGGAGGCGGCGCCTAGTATGAGGTTCCGACTCGTCAGGTTCATGGCTCAACCCATCCTCATCGAATCCGCCGTCGAATCGGTCGCCTGCGCCATTGCCGCTGTCGCGGTAGGCGCTGGCCGGCTCGAGCTCTGCGCCGACCTTGCCCGCGGTGGGGTGAGCCCAAGCGCGGGGCTGATCCGCGCGGTGCGCTCGGCGGTGGATGTGCCGGTCATGGTGCTGGTGCGACCGCGTCCGGGGGATTTTGTCTATTCGGTCGCCGAGCTCGAGGTCATGCGGCACGACATCCGGGAGGCGTATCGTGCCGGTGCAAATGGAGTCGTCCTGGGGGTACTGACGCCGGCCGGGCTCATCGATGAATCGGCGATGCGCATGTTCGTCGCCGTGGCTGGTACGCTCGATGTTGTGATGCATCGCGCGGTGGACCACACCCCCGATGTGATGGAATCTTGCCGGAGGCTCGCGTCGCTCGGCGTGAAGCGGGTGCTCACCAGCGGGGGCGCGCCGAGCGCACTCGCCGGGGCCGCCATGCTCGCCGAGCTGGTGACAGCGCTGGGCGACCGCCTCGCCATCATGCCCGGGGGAGAAGTACGCGCGGTTCATGTGACTGAGCTGCTTCGCCGGACAGGGGTGCGGGAGATTCACCTCGGTCCGCGCCGCGTGGTCAGCGATACCGGCATGGGTGTTCGCGAGGAGCTGGATGTTGAGCAGCTGGCCGCCGTGGTGCGCGCCGTCCGCAGGTAGTGGCCGCATACATGCGGCCACTGGCTGGCGGCGCGCTGTCATCGTAGACGGGGAAACCATGACCATTGCGTGGGCGGATTTCGAGCAGGTGGATCTGCGGGTCGGAACAATCGTCGCGGTCGAGCCCTTTCCCGCGGCGCGGAAGCCGGCGCGGATACTGACCGTCGATTTTGGCCCGGAGATCGGGCAGAAGCGCTCCAGCGCCCGGATTACCACCCTCTACACCGCCGAGGAATTGCTCGGTCGGCAGGTGCTGGCGGTGGTGAATTTTCCGCCGAAACAGATTGGTCCGTTTCGCTCCGAGGTGCTGGTGACCGGTTTTGCGGACGAATCCGGTGCGATCGTCCTGGCCCGGCCGGAACGGGATGTCTCGAATGGGGCCAGGCTGGTGTAGGCTGGCGATCAGCGATCAGCGGTCAGCAAATGCTGTCATCCTGAGCGTAGCGAAGGATCTCTCGCGGTCGAAGGAGAGACCGTGGTACGGCTCCGGAGCAAAGAGATCCTTCGGTCCTCCCTCGCTATGCTCGGGGTCCCTCAGGATGACACCATTCGCCAACGGCCAACGGCCAACGGCCAACGGCTGATGGCTGACGGCTGATGGCTGATGGCTGATCGCCGCTTCCCCCGATACATTTCCCCCCATGCCCGCCTACCAATATCCCGACTCGCACGTCTTCTACCGCAAGCTGGCCCGACGCTATCCGCTGATCACCCACGGCGACGGCTGCTGGCTCGTCGCCGAGGACGGGACGCGCTACCTCGACGGCTCCGGCGGTGCCTTTGTGGTCAACCTTGGACATGGTGTCTGCGAGATCGGCCAGGCAATGGCCGACCAGGCGTCCAGGGTCGCCTACATCAACGGCACCGCCTTCACCAGCGAACCGGTCGAGCGGCTCGCTGCCGAACTGGCCACGATGCTGCCCGGCGACCTCGACAAGTGCTACTTCCTCGGCAGCGGCTCCGAAGCGGTTGAAGCTGCGCTCAAGCTGGCCCGGCAGTACTGGGTCGAGACTGGCCGCCCCACCAAGCACAAAGTGATCGCGCTTTTTCCCGCGTATCATGGCAACACCCTGCTTGCGCTCTCGGCGTCCGCGCGGGAGCACTACAAGACGTACTTCCGTGAGTGGCTGGTGGATGTGCACCGCATCCCGGCGCCGTATGCGTATCGCTGCGAATGCGGCGGGTTGGGGAATGGGGAACCGGGAACGGTGAACGGGGACTGCCCCATCTGCTCCGGGTCGGCGCTGGAGTCCGCCATTCTCGAGCTGGGTGCGGACAACGTCGCGGCGTTCATCGCCGAGCCGGTAGGAGGCAGCTCCACCGGGCATGCTGTGCCGCGGCCGGACTATTTCCGCCGGATCCGCGAGATCTGTGATCGGCACCAGGTCCTGTTCATTGCCGACGAGGTGCTGGTAGGCGCGGGCCGAACGGGAACCTGGTCCGCGATCGAACCCTACGGCGTCATCCCCGACATCATGACCTTTGGCAAGGGGATCACCGGCGGCTACGCCCCGCTGTCGGCGCTGGTGGCACCGACACGGATCATCGATCCGATCGCGCGGGGTTCCGGCGGGCTGATGCACGCGCAGACCTTTTCGCACCATCCGGTGCTTGCGGCCGCCGGGCTCGCCGCCGTCCGCTACATCCGCACGCATGGTCTGGTGCAGCGCTGCCGGACGATGGGCGAGGTGTTTCACCGCAAGCTGGCGCCGCTCCGTGCACTGCCGCACATTGGCGACATCCGTGGGCGTGGGCTGCTGGCGGGAATCGAGTTTGTACAGGACAAGGGCACCCGGGCGCCGTTCCCGCGCAAGCTGAAGTTCGCGGAGACCTTCGCCGAGGAGGCGCTGACTGGGGGACTCATGACCTGGGCCAACATGGGGCAGGCCGACGGCACCAACGGCGATCTCTCCTGCCTCGCGCCGCCTTTTGTGGTCAGTGAAGCAGAACTGGATGAAATCGTGACCCGATTTGCCGGGGCACTGGAGCGGACGGTGAAGCGACTCATCTAGTGGAGTGTTTCCAGATTTGTGATAGCATTGTTCCCGCCGTGTCATCTTGCGCGCAGCAAAGGTAGTGTGTGTCATCCTGAGCGCAGCGAAGGATCTCTTCGCTCCGGAGCCTGACTCGGGGTCTCTCCTTCGGCCTCAAGAGATCCTTCGTCGCTGCGCTCCTCAGGATGACAGCGTGAGGGGATTCAAGGATGATGCATACCTGCTAACGGAAGTTGGGAAGCAGCCCACTAGGGGGTCTCCGATGAGCGATGCGCGCGCGGCGCCGGATCGTGTTGCTTCACTCGATATCGTCCGCGGGGCGGTAATGGTCCTCATGGCCATCGACCATGTGCGGGTGTATTCCGGGCTCCCGCCGGGCGGGCCCACCCCGGGCCTCTTCTTTACCCGCTGGATCACCCACTTCTGCGCTCCCGCCTTTGTCTTTCTCGCCGGTACCAGCGCCTATCTGCATGGGCAGAAGCTGGCTGATCGCGTCGCGCTGGCCCGCTTCCTGGTGACCCGTGGGCTATGGCTGATCCTCCTTGAGCTGACGGTCATCCGCGTTGCCTGGACTTTCAACTTCGATTTCGCTCACTACCTCCTGGCTGGCGTCATCTGGGTGCTTGGCTGGTCGATGATCGCGCTGGCGGGGCTGATCTGGCTGCCGCTCGCCTGGATCGGCGCCATCGGCGGGATCATCGTGGCGGGGCACAATCTGCTCGATCCGCTGGTTGGAGGGCTGTGGGAGGGCCTCGAGAGCAATCCCTTCGCCTGGTTCTGGAGTCTCCTCTACCTCGGCGGCGAGGTGCGGTTGGGCGCCACCGGGCCGCCGCTCATCGTGCTCTACGTGCTCGTGCCATGGGTGGGCGTGATGGCGCTGGGCTACGCGTTCGGTGCGGTGATGCGATTGGCGCCCGCGGATCGCCGCCGGTGGTGTCTCGGCCTCGGGCTCGGTGCCGTGGCCATCTTTGTCGTCCTGCGCGGGCTGAATCTCTACGGCGATCCGCGGCCATGGAGCGGAGAGTCGATGCCGGCCGTACTCTCCTTCCTCAACACCACCAAGTATCCCGCCTCGCTGCTCTTCCTGCTGATGACGCTCGGGCCGATGATCGCGGTGCTTCCACTGCTGGAGCAGGCGCAGGGGTGGCTCGCGCGTGCCCTCACGGTCTTCGGCCGGGTGCCGATGTTCTACTACCTGCTCCACATCCCGCTGATCCATCTGGCGGCCATGGTCGTCTCGATCGCTCGGCAGGGAGCGGTCGTGCCGTGGCTCTATGCCAACCACCCGATGCGGGTTCCGGATCCGCCGGAGGGGTATGTCTGGGGATTGGGACTGCTTTACCTGGTGACTTTCGTGGTCGTCGGCATCCTCTACCCGATCTGCCGGTGGTATGGTGGGGTGAAGCGGAGGTCAGGCGCGGGGTGGTTGAGTTACTTGTAGGCGATTGGGCGATTGGGCGATTGGGCGATTGGGCGGTTGGAGCACCCTGCCTCACCCCGGATGCCAGGCCGCGCACTGCTCCACGTCACCGGACGGCGCGGTGATTCTCGTTGCAGGCCGTTCTCGGCTTCCGGCCCACCCTTGTGAAAGTACTGCCCTGGTGTCGTACCCAGGCTCCGGCGAAAGGCTGAAACGAAGGCGCTGGTGCTCTCATACCCGACACCAATCCCCGCCTGCGTGACCGTCCGTCCGTCCGCCAGCAGCTGCAGCGCCTGAAGCATGCGCGCCCGTTGTGCCCACGTCCCAAGAGAGAGGCCGGTCTCGGCGCGGAACAGTCGCTGCAGCGTCCGTGGGCTTGCGTTGGCATACTGGCCGAGGGCGTCGAGCGTATGCCGTTTCCCAGTCGCCTGACGCAGCGCCGTCGCCGCCCGCAGTCCACGCGGATCGCGCGGGAGCGGCAGGTCGACCGGTGCGAGTGGCAGGAAGGCCAGCTCGTTGAGCAGGACCCGTAACAGATCGCGCTCGGCGGGCCGTCGGCGATCAAGCGTGCCGAGCCGGATCGCGCGACGCAGCAGCTCCCGGAGCAGCGGCGAAACCTCAACCATGCGACAGGTGGCAGGGAGACGCCGCCGGAGGCCCGCATGCAGATACACTGCGCGGAGCGCGACCGCACCCATCATTTCGATATCGTGCCGCACTCCCAGCGGTACCCAGACGGCCTGGTGCGGCGGCACGACCCACAGGCCATGGTCGGTGTGAATGGTCATCATGCCACGTGCGGCGTAGACCACCTGCCCCCATCCACTCATCCTGCTGCGCCAGGTATAGCCGGAGCTGCACGTGATGGCGAAGGTCCGGACCTGTGGTTCGTGGGCTTGGCGTGATATCGACATGGACTGGCAATATAGCGATAGCGCGGCCAGCCCGGATTTCGTAGGTTGGCTGCACGCTTCCCTGACAAAAGACCACCGATGCCGCCGACCGCACGTCGTCCTGCCAATGTCGCCCACTTCGCCGTCAACGCCGACGACCTCGAGCGCGCGCAACGATTTTATCAGCGCACCTTCGGCTGGAGCTTCGCGGCGTATGGGCCACCCGGGTTCCTCATGGCGGAGACCGGGACCGACTCCGAGCCGGGCATCCGGGGCTCACTGCAGCAACGACGCGAGCTGGTGCCTGGTGTACGCATGACCGGCTTCGAATGTACCATCTCGGTGGCCGATATCGACGCGGTCGCGACGGCGGTGGTCGCGAACGGCGGGGAGATCGTGTTGCCGCGCACCCTGCTCCCCGGCGTGGGGCATCTGCTCTTCTTCCGTGATACCGAAGGCAATCTCGCCGGCGCCATGCAGTACGACGCCCGCGCGGCGGATGACGAGTAGGACCGGTGCCTGTCTGTCCCCACCCTCGCCGAGGTCACGGGCCGTGAGCCGCATTCGCGCAGTCTGCCTGGTGGTCGGGCTCGTCGCTGGCTGCGCGCGCCCGGCAGCGGTCCTGACGCGGGAGCACGCGGCCGCACTGCGAGATAGCGTGGCCCAGGTCCTGACCGAGCACCAGCGCCTCTCCGCCGCCGGACAATGGGATTCAGTGCTCGGCCTCTTCGCGGCGGATTCGAGCTTTCGCTGGGTGGAGCGCGGCAAGGTCGTCGCCCGTTCACGGGAGGCGATTCGTGAGGAACTCTCCCGCCTTCCTCGCGGGACCCGTCTTGTCACCAGCTATGAGGGGACTGACATCACCGCCTTGGCGCCTGGTGTCGCAGTGGTCCTCACCGATTTCCAGACCCGGTTGACAGACTCGGCCGGAGCTGGATTCAGCTTTGGGGGGGTGCTCACGGTGACGATGGTCCATCAGCCCACCGGCTGGAAATTTCTCAACGGGCATGCCTCGGGTCCAACCGAGGGCGGGCCGACCCGCTGAAACGAACGAGGGACCCCGCCAAGCATGAGCTCGCGATGGTCCCTTGTTGTGGGCCGTACTGCCTACCGGCTGTCGCCAGCTAGTCCTCTTCCCGCAAACACGCCTCCAGAATCCCCATCCCGGTATCCACGTCATACTCATCCAGGATGAGCGGGGGCGCCAGGCGAAAAGTGCTCTTGCCGCAGCCGAGGAGGAGCAGCCCCTTCCTGAAGGCGCGCTCGGTGAGGCGGTCGATCAGTTCGGGGTAGGGCTCCTTGGTGGCGCGATCCTTCACGAACTCGATGCCGAGCATCAGGCCGCGGCCGCGCACGTCACCGATCACCGCGTACTGGTCCTGCAGCCTGCGGGCATGCGCCAGCATCCGGTCGCCCATCTTCTGGATGTGCGGCAGCTTCTCCTCGATGACGTCGAGTGTGGCGAGGGCCGCCGCGCAGCTCACCGGGTTGCCGCCAAAGGTGGAGCCGTGCGAGCCTGGCTCCCACGTCATCACCGATTCCTTCGCGATGAACGCGCCGATCGGCATGCCGCTGCCCAGCCCCTTGGCGGTGACCAGGATGTCAGGCTCGATTCCCTCCCAGTCGCATGCCCACCACTTGCCGGTACGGCCCACGCCGCTCTGCACTTCGTCGGCGACGAGCATGATGCCATGGCGGTCGCACAACTCGCGCAGGCCGCGGAGGAAACCCATCGGCGGGATCACGTAGCCACCCTCACCCTGGATCGGCTCTACGAAGATCGCGGCCACGTCGTCGGGCGAGACCTGGCGAGTGAAGAGATCATCCTCGATCATCCGCAGTGCGCCCTGCACGCAGCCCTCGCCGGTGCTGCACCACTGGCAGCGATAGGGATTGCAGTACGGCACATGGTACACCTCGGGCAGGAACGGCCCGAAATGCTTGTGCTGTTTCACCTTGCTCGAGGTCAGGCTCATGGCGCCGTAGGTGCGGCCATGGAACGAGCCCTGAAATGCGATGATCGCGCTCCGGCGGGTGTGGTACCGCGCCAGCTTGATGGCGCCTTCAACGGCTTCGGTGCCGGAATTGGAGAGGAAAACCCGCTTCCGGCTCGGGCCGGGTGCGAGTCTGGCCAGCCGCTCGGCGAGCTGGGCAAAGCCCTCGAAGTAGAAGTCGGTGCCGCAGATATGCAGGAACTTGTCGGCCTGCGCCTTGATCGCCGCGACCACCTTCGGATGGTTGTACCCGGTGGAGGAAACCGCGATGCCGGCCATGTAGTCGATATAGCGGTTGCCGTCGACATCCTCGACCATCGCGCCCTTTCCGCCGGCGATGACCAGCGGATACTCCTTGATATAGGAGGGCGAGGTCCAGGCCGCGTCGCGGTCGATGATCGCCTTGCCCAGGGGGCCGGGCGGCGCGGTCAGCATGCGGGGATAGTCGCGGGTGGTCATCTGTCGGCCCTTTGCTGTCATCCTGAGTCCCGCGAAGCGGGGCGAAGGATCTCTTGAGGTTTACACCCAGTGCTTCACCAACTGAGACCTGTCATCCTGAGCGCAGCGAAGGATCTCTTCAGGCCGACACCCAGTCTTCCGCCAAATCCGTCCACTTCGGGTTCGACACTTCGATGAGGGCAATCTTCCGTTCCCGCCTCCAGCCCTTCAACTGTTTCTCGCGCTCTATCGCAGCCCTGATGTTCGGCGTCTGCTCGTACCACACTAGCCGTGAGGTGTTGTAGCGGGAGGAGAATCCACCCAGGGCCTTCTCGCGGTGTTGCCACGCTCGTTGCTTCAGATTGCTCGTCACACCGATGTAGAGCACGCGGGATTTGCTGGCCACGATGTACACCGCACAATCGGCCATCGGCTTCGAACCTCAAGAGATCCTTCGCTGCGCTCAGGATGACAGCATGAGGGTTTGCCTCCCGCTACGTCTCATTCGCCTACCCCTCGATAACCGTCCGGCTCTGCTCCCGCATGAACTGCTGCACGTACCACGGACCGCAGCCACCCTTGCCGCTCGAGCCCGAGCCCTTCCAGCCGGTGAAGGCCTGCGCGCCGGGCCAGGCGCCGGTCGTGGCACCGCTGCGCTTGTTCACGTAGCAGACGCCGGCCTCGACTTCGTCGAAGAACCGGTCGATCTCCTCCTGCTTCTTCGAGAACAGGCCCGCCGTCAGCCCATACTCCGCCTTGTTGCTCTCGGCGATGGCCTGGTCAAAACTCTCGACTTCCCCAATGGCGAGGAACGGCGCGAACAGCTCATCGCGGAAGAGCGAGCTCTCCAGCGGCAGGCGCGCGATCGTCGGTGCGAGAAAGTAGCCATGGTCGAGCAGGCCTCCAGTCAGGCGCTCGCCACCGTACAGGATCCGGCCTTCCTTCCGCGCCAGCGCCACGGCCTGCTCCCAGCGGGTGATCGACTTCTCGTTGATCACCGGGCCGAACCAGACATCGCGCAGGGTGACATCGCCAATCGTGATGGCGGCGGTCTTCTTGATCAGCGCCTCGGTGAACGCCGTGCTCACGGCACTGTGGACGTAGACCCGGCTGGTGGCGCTGCACTTCTGGTTCTGCAGCCCGAAGGTCGAGCGCATCACCCCCTCGGCGGCGGCGTCGATATCGGCGGTGTCCATCACGATGGTCGCGTTCTTGCCGCCCAGCTCCATCAGGCAGGGCTTGACCCACTGCTGCGAGATGCCGTGGAAGATCCGCATGCCGACGGGCTTGGAGCCGGTGAAGACGAGGCCGTCCGTCCCCGGATTCTGCCACAGGGCGTCGCCCATCTGGGAGCCATGACCGGAGAGGAAGTTGAACACGCCGGCCGGCACCCCCGCATCGCGGTAGATCTCGTACAGCTTGAGGCCGGTCCAGGGAGTCGATTCGGCGGGCTTGTAGTTGACGGCGTTCCCCGTCATGAGCGCGGCGGAGGACATCCCGGTGGAAAGCGCCAGCGGAAAATTGAACGGGGCGACGCAGCTGAAGACGCCGTAGGGTCGCAGGATCTCGAGATTCCGCTCGATGGGGGTGAGCTTCGCCATCTCGCGACGGAAGCCATTGGTCTCCACCACCTGGTCGCAGTAGTAGTCGATCAGGTCGGCCGACTCCTCGGCGTCGCCCATCGCCTCCAGCCGGTTCTTGCCGACTTCGAGGCTCATGATGGCCGCCAGCTCGAACTTCCGCTCGCGGATCAGCTCGGCGGCGCGGCGGAGAATGCTCACGCGCTCCTCCCACGGTCGTCGAGCCCAGGCCGGCTGCGCCGTACGGGCCGCCTTCACCGCCTGATCGACGTGCGCCGGCGTCGCCGTGGCGAACCGGCCCAGCACGAAGCGCGCGTCGATCGGGGAGATATCGACGATCGGGTCGGTGGTGCTTTCGACCGCCTGACCGTTGATGTACAGCGGGTAGCGCTGGCCGGCGGCCTTCCGAACCGCCACCAGCGCGGCGTCAAAGGCGCGGTGGAAGCCGTCCATGTCGACGTTGGTCGAGGTGTACGTGATCTTCTGCTGCGGCGCGGTGGCGGTCATGGCAATCTCCTCAGGCGTGCACGGCGTGGGTCGGCTCGTGGACGGCGGTCGCGGCCTCCGCCGCGGCCTGCTTCCGCCACCAGGCCTGGCCCGACTCGGGCAGGGTGTAGATCGGATCGTAGTACTCGTG
>JANOFA010000622.1:0-5145 GCA_031413355.1 Gemmatimonadota bacterium
AATAGCGAGATCGGCAGCAGCACGACCATGGCGCTGCTGAGCAGCTTGAGGCGGATGGGGAAGCCGCGCAGGCCCGAATGCATCCTGGTCTCTGGTCTCATTTCAACGGGTAGCGCGGGTCATCCGGGCGGAGGCCCTCGACCGCCAGCACCTTCACCGATCCGCCCACGTCCGACGCCGCGAGGAAGCCAATCGCGCCCGGGTGAGTTGCGACGAATTGCTGAAGCTCGGCCGGTCCGCCGACCTCCTTCGGCGGGGTGCCCGACTGACCCGAAAAAACCGCCCCGATCCAGTGGCGCTTGACCCGGTCCTGGCTCATCCCCAGTGCGGCGGCGTAGAAGCGCTCCCGCGCCGTGGAGCTCTCCAGCAGGAGGACGGTCTTCCGATTCGGCAGCGCGGTGCTCGTACCGAGATAGAACCGGCGGAGTTCCTCGCGCGAGACGGTGGTGAGCGGATTGTCAGGGTGGACGATGACGGCGATCGGCTCTTGCGACGCCGCGGGACGGGTTGGCGCAAGCGCGAGCACAACCACGATCAGCGTGACAAGGGGACCGGCGCCGACGAACGGAGTTTTCACCATGAGGATGTCAGAAGCTGAACTGGACGCCGAGCTGGACGAGCCTGGTCCGATCCTTCAGCTGGCCGGCCGCGGCCGTCGCGGCCAGCTCGTCCTGGTCGGGGCCCGCAATCCGGTTCCCCCTGACGGCGTGATAGGACCCCTTGAGCACGAACTCGGGGGCGATCCAGTAGTTGAGGCCCAGGGCGAACTCGTCGTGCTTGAACAATGACGGGGCGAGGGAGGGATCGACGCCAGTGCGCGTCGTCGTGAGCTGTTCGTATCGTGCGGCCAGCTGCCACTGCCGGGTCAGGAAGTACGCCGCTTCACCGTAGAACGCATCCGACCCACCCTCCTGCTGTTCGATTTCATGGGTGTACTCGCCACGAAGCCACAGGTGGTCGGAGAGGTACTCCGCCTGGGCACCGAAGAGCGAGTGGCGAAAGGTCGAGCCCGGGTCGCCCTCTTCTCCCGTGTAGGCCGACCCACCGACGCTCAGGCCCGGCACCGGGAGGGACAAGACCAGCCTGGTGCCCATCAGGTCCCGGGTGGATTCACGGGCCAGACCAAGCTCGATGGTGTCCCCACGAAGGAACTGGAACGGGGCGATGTATTCCGCGAGCTGGATGCCGCCGACGTACACGTCGTACGCGAGCTGCCACCCGCGGCCGATGGGGCGGGTACCGCGGAGCCCGAGGCCCTGATACCCCACCGCTATCATGCCGACCGGTCCATAGATCGATTGCGGAAGGGAGAGGAACGGGCGAACCGTGCCAACGTCAAAGACCTCGGTGTAGATCCCGAACGGCTGCTTGACCTTGCCTACCCGCAGCTTGAGTGCATCGGAAACCCTCCACTCCGCGAAGGCGTAATCGATCTCCGTGGCGGTGACATCGTCATCCTGGGTCCAGAAGGTCTGGCCGATGATTGAGAGCTTGCTGCTGAGATGGGCCGACACATTGAGAGCAAACGTCCCGCGGCGGTAGTTCCCCTGAGGGCCCCCCGACAGGTAGTTGTTCGCGTTGGTTCTCCCATAGGCCCACCCGCCGAAGCCGTGCAGATCCAGCCGGGGCGCGGGCTCCTGAGCCCGGGCAGAGGCAGTAATCCCAAGCAGGGCGATGACGACGCACGATAGCTTCAATGGAAAGCCCTCCTCGGACGCGGTCGGGACGCACGCTACCGGGGACATCTCTCGATCGGAGGTGCCGGCGGCAGGATTGCAGGCTGAAGCGGAGATCTGGGAGGGAACACGAACCGGGTCGCCCGCCGAGTGGCCAAACAGTGCAAAGGTGGTGCCGATTCACTAACCGTCTACCGTGTAACGATATGCGCGTCCTTGTGACAGCCACACTTGGCCTCAGGTTACCGTGACCTGCAACCTGGACGGGAAAATGAATCCTCCTGCAATCAACGACGCCATGGACCGTACCGGGTGGGCACCGAACCGCCCCGGAATTGGCGGAGACTCCCTATCCTGACAGGATGGTGTCATGCCAATCCACAGCCGATTTGCGCCTGAAGTCCGGGAGCGGGCCGTCCGGGGGAAACCTTGCGGCACTGGATCCGCCAGGCCGAGCGCGACACCGGCCAGCGCGCGAGGCTGACGACCGCCGAGCAGCAGCGGCTCACGGGACTCGAGCGGGACAACCGGGAGCTCCGGCGCGTCACCGAGATGCAGCGCAAATCGTCCGCGTATTTTGCCCAGGCGGAGCCTGGCTCCGCCCCCGCGCAGTTCTCGCCCCGCCATCCTCCATGGTTGACGGGGCTTTTGCCTGCCTGAAACGCGAGACCGAACACCATCCCCGCCCTCACACGTGCTGGTCAACCAGGATCGGGTTGCCGTCCGGGTCAACTGCCATGAAACTGGCGGGCCCGGAGGTCGTCTCATCGGCCTCGGTGGCGAAAGACACGCCGGCCGCTTTCAGCTGGCGCTGCAGCTCGCGCACGTCGGTGAAGCTGTCGACCTTGGCCGCATCCTGGTCCCAGCCCGGGTTGAACGTCAAGATGTTTTTCTCGAACATGCCCTGGAAGAGGCCGATCACGTGCGGGCCGTTCTTGAGAATCAGCCATTTCTGGCCGGCCTGGCCGGCAAAGACCGTGAAACCGAACTTCTCGTAGAAGACCCTGGACGCCTCGAGATCCTTCACGGCGAGGCTGATGGAAAACGCGCCGAGTTTCATACTGCGCCCTCGGCCCGCCGCTTCCGGCTCAGCACCCCTGCCGTCACCAGCGTGAACACCAGACCGACCGGCAACGGCTCGAGCAGGGTAAACGCGATGTTCACCAGCGGTTTCTGGTACATCTCCGCAAACTCCGCCATCTCCTGCCGCTTCTCGGCGAGCTGCGCTTCCGTGGCACCGGACGCTGCCTCCTTCTCCAGAGCGTAGGCCGAGTATTTCTCGAGATAGTCGGGAGCGAACTTGCGGTAGACCACTTGCCAGGTGGCCACGTAACAAACGCTGGCGATGGCCGTGATCATCAGCCCCACGAGGAAGGCGCGGCCGAACGTCACGCTGCCACCCGCCACGTTGTCGCGATACGACTTGACCCCGACGAACACCATCAGGAAGGCAAGCACCATCGTCGTGTAGCCGATGATGAGGCCCTTGTCGAAGCCGATCTGGTCGTGAAAGGGTATGGTAATGAGCATCATCGCCGACAGGATGGCGCCGGCAATGAGCCCGAAGGTCAGTACGATCTTCCGCATGACAACTCCCAAGTGGTTGAGGAAGGCCGATTCTAACGCCGGGCCCTATTCTGCGCGTCACCCGAAGGAATGATTTTGGGGGATTCGGGAGAATATCATCCGAAAGTTGCGGGAAGACGGGGAACCGGGGGTGCCCGTCCGACCGTCCGACCGTCTGCCCGTCCGACCGTCTGCCCGTCCGACCTTACGGGATAAGCCGAAGCTCCTTTCCCAACTGGACCGCCTGGGTCCGCCGGCGAGCACCGAGCTTGTCGAACACCCGGCTCGAATGGGTCTTGACCGTGTTTTCGCTCACATGCACCCGCTCGCCGATCTCCCGGTTGCTCAGACCCTCCGCGATTAGCTGCAGAATCTCCAGCTCGCGGGGGGTGATGCCGAGCGATTCCAGCTTGCTCTCGTCGCGCACGAAGTCGGCGGGTGCCGGGACCATGACCTCGCGCACGACTACGGTCTCGGCATGCCGCGTGAGCTTGAGCCCAAGCCAGATGCCCACCGCGGCGAACACCGCGGCGACGAGTCCGCCGTAGATCTCTATCGAATGTTCCACCACGAGCCAGCGGTACTCGATGAGCTTGAGCCCGGCGATGAGCACGCCGGCGAGCAGGCCGTAGAGGAGCACATGTTTGCCCATGGCCAATTCTACCAGCGTCCGGCGGGGTTGGGGAATGGATTCGCTGGAACGGCGGCCCTCCTGTATCGAGAGTTCCTTCGTCAGGACGAGCTCACGCTTTCGGGCGCCGCCCCCGGGCGACTGGCCGCCGAGGTAGTTCTGTGTCTCTGGTGGCCAGCCCCTTTGGCGCTTGGCAGCGCCACCCCTCAGTGATGATCGGCCTGAGCTCCCGGACGGTCACGGCGTGAAGGCGCACCAGAACGGCACGGAAGCCGTTGTAGTGCGGCTCGGTGAAGAACTTCGCAGGGTTCAGGGCGAGCAGGAATTCCCTGTCGTCCAGGCCTGCGACCATGACGGCGATGACCTTTGGTTGCGGGACGCGGGGCTTCTTGGGCGCGATCCGCTCCATCCAGACCCAGACAAAGCCCTTCCGTTTGCCCTTGTTGCGAACCGAGAAGGCGAAGTGATTTGGCGCCTCCTCGGTCTCGGGCAGCGAGAGGGCGATCCGGCGCGCCCGGCACCTCACTGCGCGCCTATCCGGCCCGCACAACCTGTTCCGACAATCCCTCCGCGGTGCCCACACTGTGCCGCACGACGAAGGGCGCGTCCCGCGCCCGGCGTTATGACGCTCAGGCGGCGGGCGTTCCGGGGATGCCCGGGGGCGGGCACGTTTGCGACTCAGGAGGCGAACAGTTTTCGTTGCCGGGCCACTTCCTTCTCCAGCCGGCCGCACATGATTTCGCACAGCCGGAGCACGTCCGGGTCGGCCAGGCGGTAGAAGGTGCTCACCCCCTCCTTCCGGCGGTCGACGAAGCCGAGCCGCAGCAGGAGCTGCAGGTGCTTGGAGAGGTTGGCCTGGCCGAAGCCAGTGATCTCGATCAGCTGGGTGACGTTCTGCTCGCCCCCCCGTAGTGCGCTCAGGATGTGGAGCCTCGTCGGCTCGCCCAGCGCCCGGAAACGATCCGCGATGACCTGCAGCTGATGGGCCGACAACGGCTTGGATGCCACGGCTCCCCCCAGAAAGGATTCCATCACCAGCGAGCAATCTGTCCCGCTCCCGACCGGGTCACAACCGGCCAGCTCAGTGGCCCGTGCCAGGTCGTGCAGCCGCCCCGCTCGGCGCATTCCCCTCGCCCCAACCCGATGATGTCGCACTGGCCCCGGATCCGTGGTGAAGAACGCTCCTGTCTTGTCTTGCTAATATAACTATATAGTGATATAGTGTAACAAGAAGTACGGCGGTCCGCCAGCGGAGCCCCACGGCTCCATCAC
>JANOFA010000623.1:0-1667 GCA_031413355.1 Gemmatimonadota bacterium
GTGAGGGAGATCGGCGGTAGCACCCAGGGAGCGACGCCGGGGTCGAAGGGCGTCATGCCGATGGCCAGGTTCTCCGAGTTGACGACCGAGTGGACCTGGGCCAGGGTGAAGCCAATGCCGGTCACGTCAAGGTATCGCCCAATGCCACCGCCCTCTCCCACCGCGCCCAGGGCCAGGAGCACCGACCAGAGGAAGAAGTAGCCCACGTCGCCGACCCGGCCGGAGAGCAGGGGAATACACTCGAAGCAGAGCGCCAGTGCCGCGACCACCGCGATTGCAGGCGCCAGTGCCAGCAGGTAGGTGAGCAGGTAGGCAAAGGGCTCGAGCGGCCCCTCGCCGCGGAGCAGGTGCATCGCCATGATGTTCAGGAGGTACGCGACGGTCACCAGCCCGAGGTAAGCGGCGCCTCCCACCCACTTGCCGAGAAGGTAGGTGCCGGAACCCACCGGTGTGGCGGCGATGATCCCGCCGGTGCGGGCGAGGAGATCGCGCCGAATGGAGTTGCTGGTGAGGTAGAAGCCGGCGAAGGTGAGCAGGAATGTGGAGAGCGCCGCAGTCGCGAGCGCAATGACCTGCGAGGTGTACAGCGCCCGGGCACCATCGACCACCATCAGCGCTCGACCGGTCGCTGGGTCGGCGATGACCCGATAGGCCAGCCCGGAGAGCACGAGGATCAGCCAGAGCGTCGCCGGTCGGCGGAGCCGGAGCCGCAGATCGGTCACGGCGATGGCGCGGATCTGCCCCACAAGTGCCGGCGTCACGTCAGCTCCCCGCTTGCATCAGGTGCACAAAGGCGTCTTCCAGATCGGGCTCGACCGATGAGGCCGCGACGAACGGTTGCTCCCGCGCGACCACCCGCACATGCACCCCATCGGCCTGACGCACCGCCCGGGTCACCTTGAGCCCGCCGCGGGCCCGCTCATAGTCGGCGGACGAGACCACCGCTTCCCACACCTGCCCCCGTGCGCCCTGAAGCAGAACTTCGGGTGCGGCACAGGTGATCAGCTTCCCCTGCCGCATGACGGCGATGGTCCCGGCCAGCGATTCGATGTCGGAGACGATGTGGGTCGAAAGCAGGACCAGCTTGCCGTGGCCCAGGTCGGAGAGCAGATGGCGGAAGCGCACCCGCTCCTCGGGATCGAGTCCGGCGGTCGGCTCGTCCACAATCAGCAGGGCCGGATCGTTGAGCAGTGCCTGGGCGATACCGAGCCGCTGCCGCATGCCACCGGAGAAGGTGGCGGCAGGACGGTGCGCCACAGTGTGGAGATTGACCAGCTCCAGCAGCTCCTCGATACGGCCGCGTTTCGTGATCCCCTTGAGCCCGCCGAAGTAACTGAGAAACTCGAACGCAGTCAGGTTGTCATAGACTCCGAAATCCTGCGGCAGGTAGCCGAGTTGCCGACGCAGCGTCTCGGGCTCCCGCAGCACATCCACACCCTGGAAGTGGATCTGCCCCTGGGTCGGCCGGGTGATCGTGGCGATCAGCTGCATCAGCGTGGTCTTGCCGGCGCCGTTGGGACCGAGCAGCCCGACCACACCGGCGCCGAGCTCGAGAGAGAGATCGGCCACGGCGGTGACGCCTCCGCGGAAGCGCTTGGTGACCTGGTCGAGTTTGAGCATGGGGGTTCCGTGGGGTGCCAGGGGAAGAAAGTCAGGATCGTACCGGG
>JANOFA010000624.1:0-2139 GCA_031413355.1 Gemmatimonadota bacterium
CCTCGGCGGTGGCCACATGGAAGAACGCGGCCGACATGAGCCGATTCTCAATCCAGGAATACAGCGGCCGCTGGTTGCGATATCCCTACCCGCAGATCAGCGCGGTCGAGGGACCGGTGTCGGGAATGGAGTACCCGATGGTGGCCATGGAGGCGAAGGATGATTCGAAGGAGGGGCTGTACAGCGTCGTGACCCATGAGATCGGGCATATGTGGTTCCCGATGATCGTCGGCTCCGATGAGCGCCGCTATGCCTGGATGGATGAGGGCTTCAACACCTTCATCAACGTCTTCTCCGAAGAGGGGTACTTCAAGCGGGACGACAGCCGCCGCCGTCGCGGCGAGGCGGGATTCGTGCTGAGCAACGATCAGGCGCCCACCGCCCAGCCGATCATGACCTACGCCAATCGGTTCAAGACGGGCGGCAACCTCGGCTCGCTCGCCGATATCAAGCCGTCGCTCGGGCTCTACACCCTGCGGGCAAAGGTGCTCGGGCCCGAGGTGTTCGATGCCGCCTTCAGCGAGTATGCCCGCCGCTGGGCCTTCAAGCACCCGCAGCCGGCCGACTTCTTCCGCACCATGGAGGATGTTTCCGGTCGCGACCTCTCCTGGTTCTGGCGCGGCTGGTTCTTCACCACAGCGGCGCTGGACCAGAAGATCGAGTCGGTGACTCAGAAGCCGAACGCCGAGGGCAAGACCGATGTCGAGGTCGTGATCCGAAATGTCGGCCAGCAGGTCATGCCGGTCGAGCTGCAGCTCACCTTTGTGGACGGCAGCACCAGGATTTACAACTACCCGGTCGAGATCTGGTACAAGGGCGACCGGTACACCGCCGAGATGACCGTGGACCGAGCGGTGAAGTCGGCGACGGTGAATCCGGACAACGTGTTCCCGGACGTGACGGCAGCGAACAACGGGTGGAAGGCGGCGGCGACGCCGTAGCGGTATCGGGACCGACCGCACAAGACAGCAACGCCCGGCAATCCATGTGGACTGCCGGGCCATTCTTGTGCGGCGGAGCTGTACTAGTAACGGTAGTGCCAGCACTCCACGGTGCGGGGAGCCGTCACCGATGGATCTGGCGAAACAGATGCTGGGCCGTGATATATGCCGCATACGTTCGGCGACACCTGAATCTCTGAGTTCCAGATGGTCGCCGCCCAGCTGCTGTCGGACACATAGTAGAGGACTACGACATTTCTCCCGGTAGGCCAGGACTTCACCACGCCGGCACCCCCACCGCCGGCTATATCGCCCCACTGTCCAATCGATCCGGCATAGTTGCCGTTGGTGACGTGAAAGGCATCCTGCGCCGCGAGCAGTTCGACCAGGTCGGTCTGCATGCTGGCAACGATGGCATTTTCGTATCCCACTCCGGTGGAATCCGAGCATCCCGACAGGAGAGTTGCCGTGGCGAGTAGCAGGGTTCCAACTGCGTGACGACGCACGGCGTACCTGCCTTCCATGGGGGAGTTCACGGTATCCGGCAGGAGATGACCGGATGCCACGGTGTTTTGTGGCAAGGAACCCGCCATCTGGCCGACCGGGTTCCGGCCAAGCCGGGAGGGCCCAGGCGGCCGCGCTAGCCGGTTGAGTGGCATCGAGTTAGGCGAGCACCCGGGCAGGGCCGCTATGTCGGCCTATCGGAACCGCAGCTCGCTGGAGCGGAGGATTGCGGCGCTATCGGTGCGAATTTCCGTCGTGCTAGGGAAGGTCTGCAAAGTCGGGGCTCGTCTGCGGGGTCCTTCCGGGCGCTCGGCTTTGCGGAGTGACGGTGGCATCGCAGGGCCAACTACGCACGCGCCCTTCAGGACACCCGCGACTTCGCCCCTCCCGGTGGGCTTGTGCAGAGCTTCCCTAGGTCGTGCGTGGCCGCAGCAGCGAGAGTCCCACCGCGCCGGTGAGGATCGCCAGGATCACGACCAGCGAGAGATCTGTGGCGATATGCACCCAGTAGCCCAGCAGCATCTTGGCGCCGACGAACAACAGGATCAGGGCAACACCCGGCTTCAGGTAGTGGAACCGGTCCAGCGCCCCCGCCAGCACGAAGAAGAGCGCCCGCAGACCGAGGATCGCGAAGAGATTCGAGGCGTAGACCACGAAGGGGTCCTGGGTGACGGCGAAGACCGCCGGAATGCTG
>JANOFA010000625.1:0-6738 GCA_031413355.1 Gemmatimonadota bacterium
GTCGCGGGTGTCCTGCAGGGCGCGTGCGTAGTTGGCCCTGCGATGCCACCGTCACTCCGCAAAGCCGAGCGCCCGGAAGGACCCCGCGGACGAGCCCCGACCTGACCCCCGCACTTGTGCAGACCTTCCCTAGGCGGGCTGGCGGACGGGGTCAGCCCTTGGACGCTTCCGCCCGCTTGTCGCGGAAGGCGAGCGCCTTCTTGTATTCGCTCACCAGCCGGTCCATCATCGCCTGCCGCTTCGCATACAGCCGCTTGAGCGGCCGCGGCGCATGCCGCGCGAGCGCGTAGGCGGTCAGAAGCGGCAGCGCCACCGAGTTGTCGAGGTAGACCACGACGGTGCCCGGGAGCATGTCCGGATCGATCTTGCCCCAGCTCACCGCCTCGTTCGGCGTGGCGCCGGACAGGCCACCCGTATCCGGACGGGCATCGGTCATCTGCAGGAAGTAGTCGTGCCCCCGTTCGTCGATCCCCAGCACTTCCTGAATCTGCGGCTCGGTCTGCAGCAGGAAGTTTTTGGGGCTGCCGCCGCCGACGATGAACGCGGCGCTCTTGCCGCCGGTCCGCTTGGCTTCCAGCACGATCGACGCCGTCTCATTCACATCCGCGCTCACATCGTAGCGCAGCTTGGAGCCGGCCAGCGCCTGTTCGGCCACATTCATCCCGATCGAGCTGTCACCCGGCGAGCTGGTGTAGATCGGCACCTCGAGATCGTACGCCGTGCTCAGCACCGAACGCCTGGAAAGTCCCAGCGTCTTTTCCCGCTCGCGGAGGTACTTACCCAGGAGGTAGTGATACTCGGCCGTGCTCATCGAATGCTGGAAATCCGGCCCGGCCGAGACCTCCCGCACGAAAGCATCGGTGGAGAGCAGGACGTTGTAGTCGAAAAAGATGTCGTAGATCCGGACCACGCCCTTGTCGCGCAATTCCACATCATTGGCACTCGGGCTGCCCTGGTGCAGCGACAGCCCCAGCGCGAAATGCGCGTCGTGATAGAGATTGGCCCCGGTGGAGATGATCCAGTCCACGAAGCCGGCCTCCATCAGCGGAATCAGGCAGCTCATCCCGATCCCCGCCGGCGTCATCGCACCCGTCAGGCTCATGCCCACCGTGGAGTCGTCGCCCAGCATCCGCTGGGTGAACAGCTGACAACCCTCCCGCAACCGCCCCGCGTTGTAGGCGAGGAAGGCGTTGTCCAGCAGGTCCGCAGTCGACTCCTTGCCGGTGATCGCCTGCGGATTGATCCGCTTGCCGCGGAGAAAGCTGTCGCTCGGTCGGGTCATATGCTCGTCATGCCGAGGTGTGTGAATGGCCGCACACCGGATTGACCGGTGGTCGACTCGTCGTCGCGCCGTTACCGCTCCAGCTCGCCCGCGTTGCGCGTGCCGTTGCCCTTGGCCTGCTGAATAAGCCGCAGCACTTCGGCTGGATCATCGGTTACATGGAACAGATTGAGGTCACCAGGGCCGATCTTGCCTTCCCGCACCATCGTCGTGCTGAGCCAGTCCACCAGCCCCTGCCAGTATGCCTTCCCCACCAGCACGACGGGGAAGCTGCTCACCTTGCCGGTCTGAATGAGAGTCAGCGCCTCGAACAGCTCATCCAGTGTACCGAAGCCGCCGGGGAATACCACGAAGGCCATCGAATACTTGGCGAACATCGTCTTCCGTACGAAGAAGAAGCGGAAGAACATGCTGCGGCGCACGTAGATGTTGGTGCCCTGCTCGTGCGGCAGCTCGATGTTGCAGCCGATCGAGAGCCCGTCCCCCTCCACCGCTCCCTTGTTGGCCGCCTCCATGATGCCCGGTCCACCGCCGGTGATGATCGGAAAGCCCGCTTCGGCGAGCAGTCGCGCGGTTTCCACCGCGAGCAGGTACTGCGGGTCGGTCGGGCTGGTCCGGGCGGAACCGAAGATCGCCACCGCATCCTGAATGTCGCCCAGCTTCTCGAAGCCTTCGACGAATTCGCCCATGATCCGGAGCACCCGCCAGGGATCCGTCTTGCGGAGCGCGTCGGGCCGCTCCGGAATGACGTCACTCTCAAGCAGCTGTTCATCTGCGGTGGGGCCGGTGGGTCGGTCCTTGTGGCGGATCTCGCGGTTATTCACGGGGCAAGTGCTCCAGCAGCGCCCGATGATCGTCGGGCAGGTTGTAGAAATAGGGCGACACCCGCACGTGGCCCGGCCGGGCGTCGACGATGAACCCCGCCGTCGCCAGCCGCTTCACATCCGTCGCAGGGTCGCGACGGGGCAGCATGACGATCGCACTGCGGCGGGCCGGATCCGCATGCACTTTCGGGCGGAGCCCGCGGGAATCGGCGAGCGCGATCAAGTCTTCAGTGAGTTCCCGAGTGGCCGCCTGCACCTTCGGGAGACCGATCTCCTCGAGCACTGACAGACCGCCGAGCTGCGCGTAGACCGACGCAACCGACGGCGTGCCGACGTCAAAGCGGTGAGCGTCCACGGCGCGCTCCAGCACCATCGGATCGAACTTGAACGGTGCGGCGTGTCCAAACCAGCCCGTGACTCGTGGTTCGAGCTGAGGCACCAGGGCGGGACTCACGTAGAGGAACGCGATTCCGGACCCGCCCAGCAGCCACTTCAGTCCGCCGGCGCAGTAAAAATCGAGATTCGTGACCGCGACATCAGTTGGCACCTGACCGGCGCCCTGGTAGCCGTCAATCAGCAGCCGGGCCCCGCGGCTGTGCGCCAGCTCGGCCAGCCCTGCCACATCCTGAATCGCTCCGCTGGTGAAGTAGACCTGGCTCGTGGCAACCAGTGCCGTGCTCTCATCGATCGCGGCGGCGAAACGCTCCAGCGGCACCGTAATCCCGTCCAGGCTTTCAATGATTTCCACTCGGACGCCGTCGCCCGCCTTGGCCAGCCACTGGTACGGCACCGTCGGGAAATCGAGGCTGGTGGTCACCACCTTCGGCCGACGGCGGTAGTCGAGCGATTCCCCGACGACCGACAACGCCGACGAAATGGACGGGTGGATGGAGATGCTGGCCGCATCCGCCCCCACGACACGGCCGTACCCCGCTCGCAGCTGCTCGATCGCCGGCAGCCAGGTGTCATACCAGGCCGACGCACCACGCCGCTCCCACTGGTCGAGGTAGTCGCCCACTGCCGCGCGAGTTCGGAGCGCCAGCGCGCCCAGCGAGCAGCTGTTGAGATAGGTCGCATGCTGGAAAATCGGAAACTGGTCCCGATACCGCAGCGCGAGAGTCGTGGGGATTGTGGCCGTCATCGAGCAAAAGAATACACCGCCGCTCTCGGCACGGCACCGGGGGTGGTTATCTTCGTCCCCATGGCTGAGCCGACTGGGTGGGCGGGACTGCTGCTGCGCCTGACGGGGCGTGCCCTCCTCAATCCACTCGTGGCGTGGGACCTCCTCACAATGGCGTGGGCCTTCCGCCGGCGCGGCTGGTGGCGCATTCCCCCCTTCCTCCCCCTGCCGGACGCCGAGTACCTCGCCTGGAGGCTGCACACCGCCTACGGGGAAGAGCGCACCCTTCCACCCCCCGGCGATGTACTCCGGTTCGCCCGGTGGAGAAGGAGAATCCTGAGTGGCTGAGCCGCATGTCGTCATCGTCGGGGCCGGATTCGCGGGTCTTTACACCGCACAGGGGCTGGCCGATGCCCCGGTCCGCATCACCGTCGTCGATCGGGAAAACCACCACCTGTTCCAGCCGATGCTGTATCAGGTGGCGACTGCGGCCCTTTCCCCCAACGATATCGCCTCGCCAATTCGCTCGATTCTCCGGGACCAGCTGAACGCTCAGGTGGCACTGGGAGAAGTCGTTGATATTCGGCCGGATCGTCGGGATGTGCTGCTCGCCGATGGAAGTAGTATTGTTTACGACTACTTAATCATCGCTACCGGAGCACGCCATTCCTATTTCGGCCGGGACGACTGGGAGCAGTTTGCCCCGGGCATGAAGAGTTTGGAGGATGCCCAGGAGATCCGGCGGCGGGTCCTGCTCTCCTTTGAGCGTGCCGAGCGAGAGAACGACCCCGTCAAGCGGCATGCTCACCTGACCTTTGTCGTGGTCGGTGGCGGACCAACCGGGGTCGAAGTCGCCGGCGCCCTCGCCGAGGTTCGACGCTACGCTCTGCGTCGGGATTTCCGCCATATCGACCCCGGCGAAGCGACCGTGATGCTGCTCGAGGGCGGCGAACGCATTCTTCCGAGCTACCCCAGGGAGCTCTCCGACCGCGCCAAACACGAGTTGCGCCGTCTCGGTGTCGAAGTGCGGGAACAGACGATGGTCAGCGACATCCGCCCCGGACTGGTGATCGCGGGTGGCTGGACGATTCCGACGCAAACCGTGGTGTGGGCGGCGGGGAATATCGCGAGCCCGCTCACCCGCACTCTCGGCGTGCCACTCGATCGGGTGGGTCGCGTTCTGGTCGAGCCCGATTGCACAATCCCGGGGCATCCGGAGGTTTTCGTGCTCGGGGATGCGGCCGCGTTCGCGGATAAGCGCGACGGAATTCTCCCGGGGATCTGCCCCGTCGCCATTCAGATGGGGAGCTACGCCTCACGCACCATTCGCGGCGATCTCGCCGGCCGGCCGCGCCGACCCTTCGAGTACTGGGACAAGGGGCAACTCGCCGTCATCGGCCGGGGGCACGCAGTCGCGGATATCTGGAAGCTGCACTTTGGCGGGTTCTTCGCGTGGCTCACCTGGGTTTTCGTCCACATCTTCTTCCTGATCGGCTTCCGCAACCGAGTGATGGTCATGCTCGAATGGGGCTGGTCCTACTTCACCTATCAGCGCGGGGCGCGGTTGATCATCGGCAACTGGAGCGCCAGCGGCCGGCTCCCAGGTGCCCGCCCCTCCGGCCCGGCACCCACACCGATGTCGTCGAAGACCCTCCCGGGCTGACACCGATGCCGATTCTGGCTGCGCGCATCAAGGCCGAGGCGGAACGCCTCGGCTTTCTGGCCTGCGGCATCACCACGCTGGACCCACTACCCCATGCCGACGAGCTGACCCGCTGGCTTGCCGGGGGCTTTGCCGGAAACATGCGGTACCTGCACCGGCAGGCGAAGAAGCGGAAAAACCCCCAGCTCGCCGACCAAACCGCGAGGAAAGCTGTAGTCGTTCTAGACAACTACTACTACGGCAACGAAAGCCGAGGAGGATCGGTTGGCGGTCACAGCGACTCAAACGAGCCTTCCGACCAGCTTCCCGCCAAGCTCCCGGCAATCGCCCGGTATGCCCAAGGGGAGGACTACCATCGGGTGACCCTTCGGCGGCTCGAACAACTCGCTGCGTTTCTTCGACAGAACGGCGCGGCGACCGCGCGCCCCTATGTGGACACCGGGCCGATTGCGGAGCGTGAGCTCGCTCAGCGTGCCGGACTCGGCTGGATCGGCAAGAACACCATGTTGATCCGTCCCGGCGTCGGGTCGTGGTTCTTCATCGGGTCTGTGCTGACCGATCTTGACCTCCCCAGCGACCAGCCTTTCCAGACCGATCATTGCGGCAGCTGCACCCGGTGCCTCGACGCCTGTCCCACGGCCGCGTTCGTGGAACCGCGACTCCTGGATGCGACCCGGTGCATTTCCTACGTGACGATCGAGCAGAAGGGAGCGATGCCGACGGCGGTGGAGGAGGCGCTTGGAGGCTGGGCCTTCGGTTGCGATATCTGCAACGAAGTCTGTCCCTGGAACGAGCGGTTTGCTGCGCCGACCACTATCGCAGAGTTCCGGCCGCGCGAAGCCTTCGACGGCGCAGGTGCGGCATTCTTCGAGAGCATGGATGAGGCGGAATTCGAGCGACGGTTCGGCGACACGCCGTTGTCGCGCCCAGGGCTCGAGCGCATGCGTCGCAACTGGAAGGCGGCGTGGCGCAGCCTGGGTGGCCCGGTCGACTGAGTTCGCCACGCAGACCCTTCTCCCTTTTCCCTTCCCCCGCCCCGCTCTAGCTTTCCCTCATGCCACCGACACTCCACTCCGTCGCCATCTTCGTGACCGACATCGATCGTGCCAAGCGATTCTACCGTGACGATCTGGAGCTGCCGCTGATCCGGGAGGGCTCGTTTGGCGCCGAGTTCGGCGGCGGGGGAATGAACCTGGGCGTCCATCCCGCAGTTCACCCCGACGCAAAGGCGCTGGTGGGCCGCCACACCGGCCTCACCTTTCACATCGATGGCATTCTGGGTTTCTGCGAGCACCTGCACGAGCGCGGTGTGCATTTTCTGTCCGAACCCACCCGTCAGTCATTCGGAGTCATGGCCATGATCGCGGACCCCGACGGGAATATCCTGGCGCTCTGGGATGACCAGGTCCCTGACGAGCAGGCGCACGACTAGATGCCAAGCCCTCCCGCCAGCATGCTCTCACGCCTTGGTATTTCGCTCGCCTCCATCTGGATCTGGGCTGTCATCGGCGCATGCCTGCTGCTCTGGTTCCCTCTCATGGTGGTTCTTCGCCTGGTGACCACTCCATTCGATCCGGGGCGCTACTGGGTCGGGCTCTTCTTCCGCAAGATCGCAGTCGTGACGACCGCGCTCAATCCGCTCTGGCATTTCCGGTTCAGTGGATCGCTGCCGCGGGACCCGCGCCGGCCGTACATCGTCGTCGCCAATCACGAGTCCTTTGTCGACATCCTCCTGATCAGCCACCTGCCCTGGGAAATGAAGTGGTTTTCCAAGGTGGAGCTGATGCGCATTCCGATCATGGGCTGGGACATGTGGCTCGCGGGTGACATCCCGATTCTCCGCGGGGAC
>JANOFA010000626.1:0-20285 GCA_031413355.1 Gemmatimonadota bacterium
TACATCCCCTATGCGACCGCCGAGAGCACCGGCCTGCCGGCCCGGCCCGGCGCTGGCCTGCCGTGGATCATGTATCCCGGAAAGCCATGGGCCCACATCATGATCATGCATTAGGGGTAGCGGCGGGCGTCCCCGCCCGCCGAACCCCATGGACGACAGGCGGCTATGCCGCGCGACCGGCCGCGATCCGGACCAGCGACGACTGGAAGCCGCTGGTCCCGGCTGGGGTGCGCACCGGCCCCGGAGCGACGATGCCGCAACCGGTCACGCAGGTGCCCGCGATCCGCTGCACATCACTGAAGCGCACCTGGTTGAATCCGTCGGGGGCGTACCGGGCATTCAGGAACTCGACCAGCCCGTGTACCTCGTTGGCGACGCCGGTTTCCACCGCGCGGAATCCCTCGGTCACCTCCGCGACGAGCGCGGCGGCGGCCGGAAGTGTTCCGCGACCGATGCCGGCGTAGCCGATGCCGAGCCCGGTGACATCGGTGGCCGCCCAGAGGTTGCAGGCGTCCACGACACCCACCGCCCGTTTCGCTCCGCCAATGAGTGCCCGCCGCTCCTCCAGATACACCCGGTGCGCGGTACACATGATGATCACGTCGGCCGGCCCGACCGCCGCCTGCAGATCGCGGGTGAACAGCTCCGCCAGACCGTAGCGTACCAGGTTCTGGTCGGTCGGGTAGACGTAGGGGTCGTGAATGGTGACGCGGGCGCCGATGTCGAGCAGCTGGCGCGCCAGCACCAGCGTCGGTGAGTTGCGGGTATCCTCCGAGTTGAAGCGATACGCCGCTCCCATGAGCGCGATGGCCCGGCCGTTCAGCGGCCCGAAGGCGCGGGTGGCGAGCGCACGCGTCGCGGCAGGCGAGGCGTCGTTGATCCCGCGGGCGGCGAGGATCAGACTCCGGCTGGTATCCTGTTGCGCCTCCAGTGCGCGCCACCAGAGGAGAATGCCGTCCTTTGGCAGGCAGTGGCCACCCACCCCCACCGTGGGGATCAGCAGGCCACCGCTCGGCACGGCATTCGGATCCCCGGTGGCGGTGTCCTGCTGCTGCAGTGCGGCGTTGACCTGGTCCCGCAGGGCGTAGAAGTCGATGCCGTGCTCGTCGCAGTGCCGCACCACCTCGGCCGCGTAGGCGATTCTGACATCGCGGTACGCGTTCTCCAGTGTCTTGACCACTTCGCCGGTCATGCTGTTGGTCGGATGCAGTGTGCCCTGGGTGACGATGCGGCGGTACAGCCGTTCGATCAGTCCCGGCGTGTCGGGGTGCAGCCCCGCCACCACCTTGTCCGACGCCGCCACCCGTTCCACCAGCCGGCCCGGCATCACCCGGTTGGGGCTGTTGCCCAGCAGGAGGTCACGCCCCTCGATCAGGCCATGCTTCGCGAAGAGATCGCGAATCAGCGTCGCCATCGTGGAGGGGGCGAGGGTGGACTCGAAGATCACCAGCGGGATGTTGCCCGCCGGTTTGGTGGTCAGCGCGACGGCGATGCCATCGAGCGCCTCGAACAGCGGCCCGTAATCCGGCGCCATGCCGCGCTTGTCGGTCTGGGTCGAGATCAGGATCACGTCGGCATCCCGCAGGGCGTCGTAATCGTGACTCGCCGAGAGCAGGCCGGCCGCGACCGTCTCCGCCACGATCCGGTTCAGGTCCGGCTCGATCCCGCCGATCGGCGAACGGCCGGCGTTGATCGCGCCCACCTTCCAGCCGGAGGTGGGCGAGTTGCGCTGGATCACCGTCACGGTGGCGGGCTGGTCGCTGCCCTCGGTGATGCGGGCGTGCGCCAGCATCGCGGCCATCGGCATCCCGACGATGCCGGGCCCGACGACGGCGATCTTGTGGACGGTCCAGGCGGAGACGCGGTTGTCGGTGAGCGTGAGCGGCATGGTCTACTCGAAAGCGGGTGAATGTGTTCGGGCGGGCGCGGGGCGCGGGGCGCGGGGCGACGGGTGTTTGGCGTGAATCTGACGAAGCCTGTTCCCGCCTACTCCCTAGCGCCTAGCGCCTACTTTCCGTCAATGAACGTCCGGAACCACAGCTCCAGATTCAGCAGACCCCACAGCCGGCGGCTGAACGCGCCTTCGAACGCCATCTGCTTCTCCACTTCACCGACATTGAACAGCCCACGCTCACGGCAGCGTTGGGAGAGCAGGATGTCGGCAAAGAAATCGCGGGCCGATCCGCGGGCCCACAGGTGCAGGGGCACGGGGAAGCCCATCTTGTCCTTGCGGTGCAGCACCGGCTCCGGCAGCAGGTCGCCGATGGCCTTCTTGAGCAGGTACTTGAGCTCGCCGCCCTTGAACTTCATGACCGGCGGGAGGCTGCCCATCAGATCCGCCAGCCGGTGATCCAGCAGCGGCACTCGCGATTCCAGCGACGAAGCCATCGTGACCCGGTCCTCGACCTGGAGCAGGGCGGGGAGGTTGGTGACCATGTCGTAGTGCGTCATCCGGTTGTAGTACGACTGGGTGTCGGGATGATTGAACACTTCGCGGAACCGCTCGAAGATCGCCTCGCTCTGGTAGCCGGCGCGGAAGTCCGGCGCGAGCAGCGAAATGGCGCCGCCGCTGCGGTCGATGAGCCGGAAGTATCGCCGGTCCATCTCCTCGAACAGCCCCGAGCGCCAGAACTGCTGCATCATCGGCGCATACTGCTGCAGCGAGGGGAGGTTGGGCAGGATCGACTGGAGCGAGACGATGTGCTCGCCCTCCTCGTTGCTCTGGTAGATCGCGCCCTTGATCGCCTGCTCGAAGTACGCCACCAGGTAGCGCGCATAGCCGCCGAAGATCTCATCGCCGCCCTGGCCGCCAAGCACGACCTTGACGTGCCGGGCGGCGTGGCGGGAGACCATGTACTGCGGAAAGAGGCCCGGACCGGCGACGGGCTCATCCATGTGATAGATCAGGTGGGGCAGGGTGTCGACGAACTCGTTCTCGGTCGGCGTGATGAGGTGCATCTCTGTGCCGTAGTGCTCCGCCACCTGGCGGGCCCAGCCGGATTCGTCGAACTCTGGTCCCTCAGCAAACCGACCGGTAAAGGTCTGCAGCCGGCCGGCGCCGCTCCGCGCGGCCAGCGCGGTCACCAGACTCGAGTCGATGCCGCCGCTCAGGTACGCGCCGACCGGCACGTCGCTCCGCATCTGCAGCCGTACCGCGTCGGTGAGCAGCCACTGCACCTGCTCCAGCCAGTAGCCCTCGGTATAGCGCTGATCGACGCCGAACCGCGGCTCCCAGTAGCGCACTGCCCGGTGGGCGCCGGTGGCAAGGTCGACGACGTGGTATTCGCCGGGCCGCAACTTGCTGATGCCGGCGAACATCGTGCGCTCGCCGAGCACGTACTGGAAGGTGAGGTACTCCTGGACCGCGTCCATCTCCGGTTCCGCCCGGACCTCGGGATGGGCCAGCAGTGCCTTGATCTCCGAGGCGAAGAGCAGCCGGGCCGCGGTCGCATGGACATACAGGGGCTTTATGCCGAAGTGGTCGCGAGCGGCGACAACCTGACCGCGGGCCCGGTCCCACAGCAGAAAGGCAAACATCCCATTCAGCCGCCCGATGCACTCCGGTCCGTATTCCTCGTACAGCTGCAGGATGACTTCGGTGTCTGAGGTCGTGCGGAAAGTGCGCCCCCGCCCGATCAGCTCGGCGCGCAGTTCGACGTAGTTGTAGATCTCGCCGTTGAAGACGATCACCGAGTGGCCGCTGGCCATCGGCTGCTGTCCCGTGCTCAGGTCGATGATCGAAAGCCGCTGGTGCGCCAGCCCGATGGCGCCCTGGACCAGGTGGCCCGCCTCGTCCGGCCCGCGGTGCCGCAGCGTCCCGGCCATGCGGAGCAGCGGCTCCGCCTGCACGGGCTGTCCATCGAATCGTATGATGCCGGCGAGGCCGCACATCAGGCGGTCAGCGATCAGCGGTCAGCATTCAGCGGACCGGTGGAAGGGAAGGTGTGTCATCCCGGAACGGAGCGGGGCGGTCATCCGCTTCGCCGTGCTCTGCTGACCGCTGACCGCTGACCGCTGACGGCTGATCGCTGACTGCTGCACGCTCCTTCAGGCCCGGCCGCTCGAGTATCGCCCTCGCATGCGTGCTCATGTTCACCAGCCGGAAGTGGTCGCCCAGGATGCGCAGCACCGTGAGGAAGATCTCGATCTTGCGGGCACCCGTCAGGTCCATGCCGGGAAAGAAGGCGAGCTCCCGCACCTGGTCGCCGCCCAGCAGGTCGAGCGGGTGGAGCAGGAAGCTGGGCTCGGTGCCCGTCGCCCGGCACGCCGCGAGCGCAGTCCGGAGGTAAGCGACCATCAGCCCCTCGGAGATCCGGCTGAGGTACAGCAGGTAGCTGAGGTGAAACGGCACCCGTGCCACCGGCATGGTGGTGACTGGCAGTTCGAGCAGGGTGCGGCCCGACGCCAGTCGCCAGCGATACGGATCGATCGGGCGCAGTCCGTCGGCCAGGGTGCCGAACAGGGCGCCGCGCTCCTCGCGCTGTTCCGCCGAGAGTTTCGCGGTCCAGAAGTAATAGCGCCGCGCCAGCGGGCCGAGCCAGGTGGGCAGCGTCGAGGCATCGTAGAGGTAGCCGCGGTCCGCCAGCACTTCCAGCAGCGTTGGACTCCAGCTGTAGCCCGGGCCGCGGAACCCGATCGGGCGCTGGCCCGTCGCGCGGGTCACCGCCACCTCGGCCCGCTCGATCTCCTCCGCCAGCCGGTCGGCGGGATACCGGTGCAGCCACGGCTCGTGCTCGTAGCTGTGGTTGCCCACCTCGTGGCCCCGCGCCGTCACCGACGCAAAGGCGTGCGCATTGGCCTCGCGGTCGGCATCGACGCCGACACAGAAGAAGGTGATGCCCAGCCCCAGTGTATCCAGCGCGTCGAGCACCGGCGGGAAAAAAGTGTCGAGATAGGTCGGGCGTGCCTCCCACCCCGCGTCCCCATGGGTCTTCATGTAGGACCAGAGATTGTCCACGTCGAGCGAGACGCTGGCCAGCGGGCGCGGATCGGTCATGACCGGGCCGGCTCCGCCAGCCGGGCTCGTGGTGTGAGCCGCGGGGCGAGGGCCGCCGCCTGGGCATTCGCCAGCGCGACAGTTTCATTGAGATTGAGCGTGCCGTTGGCGATCTGTGCCGAATTGGCGAGGTAGACGCCCGGCACGCTGGTCACCAGCGGGGGCAGGCAGCGCGCCGTGAAGTCGAGGGTCGAGACCGCCAGCACCTCGCGCACCCGGGATACCTCGAAGGCGATCACCTCTTCGCGGCGAAAGTCGGGATACATCCGCTCTAGGGCGGCGAGGAACTGCTCCTTCAGCGTGGCGTCATCCAGCTGCCAGGCCGGGTCATCCTGGGTGAGGTAACGCGGCAGGTAGACCAGATGGCGTCCGCCGAACGTGGCCGGATCGACCAGCGTGGTCATCTCGATCACGGCGGTGAAGGGCACCCAGGATTCGGTGATGTTGGTGACGTAGTACGTCGCGAGCGGCCGGGTCAGCAGCACCGAGGCGCAGACGATGCCCTGATAGGTGATGCCGCGGAGCCGCGCTGTCTCAGCCTCACTCAGCTGGGGGCAGAGCGCCGCGGCCCGGCCGCTCGGCACGGTGAGCACCACATCATCGAAGGCCAGCTCCCCGCCGCCCGCAAGCTGCACCCGGAGGCGATGCTCTTGTCCCGCATGGCCGGCCCCATCGCCGGGGCCAGTCGTGCTGACCTGCGTCACCGCCTGTCCGCACACCAGCGAAATCCCGCGCTCCTCCAGCCGCTCGCGCAGCCGCCGCAGCACCCGGTCGTAGCCGCCAGCGACGTAACCAAACATTTCGCGCTTGATCCCCGAGCGTCGCGCCGCGTACATCCGCGCGATGATCGCCCAGATGAACGCGGCACTCGCCACCCGGTAGTTCTCGCCCAGCTTGCTTTTGAGGAGCGGCAGCCAGATCCGCTCGAAGGTCCGTCGCCCCGACCAGCGCTCCAGCCACTCGGTCACCGGGATCAGCTCCAGCGGGCGGCCATCCTCGATGCGGGAGGCGTAGAGGATCGTGGCTGCAAGCCGGGCCTTGTCGATCAGCGAGAGCGGCGGGAACCGCAGGAAGTCCAGACTGGTCGAGAGCGAGTACATCCGTCCATCGGTGTAGAAACCGGTGCGCGTCGTGCCCCAGCGAAGCTGGTCTGCCAGCCCGAGCTCCTCCAGCAGATCGCGGAGGTGGCGGTCGGACATCAGGATTACATGATAGAACCGATCCCAGGTCACGCCGCCGATCGACTGGGGTGCGGCGAGTCCACCCGCCTGGGTGGCGCCTTCGATGACCGTGACCTGGTGGCCCTGGGCCCGCAGCCGGAGCGCCAGGGTCAGACCCAGCACGCCACCGCCGACGATCCCGATGTCAGACATGCGAACTGCTGCCGCTGATCCGGGGTTGCCGAACCGCCCCGCTGGTGCGACGCGGGATGCGGGGCTGGCCGCCCGTCAGGCGCAGGATCGTGAGCCGCACCAGCAGGCCGAGGTGATCGACGATCGTGTGCACGATCTTCATCTTCGATACGCCCAGCAGCCGGGCTTTGAGCGTGGTGGGGAATTCCACGATCCTGCCCCCGGCGAGATCCAGCCGGGCCAGCAGCTCTGCCACACCCAGGAAGCGCGTGTCGGTCACCGTGATCTGCAGCGCGACGCTCCTGCGATACACCCGGCAGCAGCTGGTATACGTGGAGAGCTTGTGATGCAGGATCAGGCGGTACAGGCGGGACAGGCTCCGGGAGAGGAGCAGCCTCCATTCGGGGACGTTCATCACGCTGCCGCTGGGATGGTACGGCGATGCCGTCACCAGGTCTGCCTCGGTGCCGAGCAGGGGAATCATGTCGGCCAGGATGAGGGGATCGTAGGTACAGTCACAGTCGATCGTCGCCACGATTTCCGCCCGGGCCTCTTCCAGTCCGCTCCGGATCGCGCCGGCGATACCGCGGTTTTCCGGATGGCGAATAGTGCGGCAATCCGGCCGGTCGCCAAACAGCTTCACCAGCAGCTCGGCGGTGCGGTCGGTGCTGCAGTCGTCCACGAAGATGAACTCCAGCTCGAACCGATCCGCGATGGCGGATTGCACGCTGCGCAGCGTGTTGGCGAGGTAGGGAAGGCTGTGCTCTTCGTTGTAGCACGGAATGATGACGCTTACCGCGACCTGCTCCTTCGCCGGATGGGCCGTGCTCGTCCCCACGCCGATGGCCCCCGTGGGACTGGGCTCGCGCAGTGGCGCCGGCGGAAGTGCGTCCCGCTGTGCCACGGAGAGCCGGGTCGCCAGGCCGAGATGGTCGGCGATCGAACTGAAGCGATAGTGCTCGAGGAAGTACCCGACGCGTTCCGGCATCTCGGTCAGATTGCGATACGCCCGCATCCGCTCGAGCCAGCTGGTGGCGCCGATCTTCGGCAGGTCCGGATCCAGCTCCCAGACGTGGAAGTACATCACGTAGGGCGCGGTGTACGTCCGGTGCCAGCGTGCCACCGCCCGGCGGATCAGCCCGGGCGGCAGCTGGCGGAACCAGTTCCCACCCGCGATTGGCACCATCCAGCCGAAGTGTTCCACCGCCGAGATGGGGAATTCCCAGATAACACGGTCGGCGGCCTGGTGGGTGTGCGTGAACCGGCGCCAGGGTTCGGCCGCAAACCGGTTGCCCACCGGCCCAACGCTGGAGTCGTAGTCGTACCCCTCTGCCGCCAGGACGTCGAGGGCCCAGAGATCCTCGGGCCCGAACCAGCCGTCCGCCACCCGGTATCCCACGATGCGCTGACCTGAGGCACGCTGCAGTGCTTCCCGGGCCCGGGAGAGATCTTCGCGGAACTCGCCCTGCGTCATCGCCCTGATGTTGCGATGGAAATACCCCTTGCTGGCGATCTCGTGTCCCCGGGCCGCGATCTCGGCGACCAGTTCCGGCATGTGGTCCCCGACCCAGCCCAGCACGAAGAACGTGGCCTGCTGATTGTGGGCGTCGAGCAGATCGAGCGCGCGCCGGGTGTTGCGCTCCAGCCGGGATTCAAAGCGCTCCCATTCACCCCGCTGGATCAGTCGATTGAATGAACCGATCTGGAAGTAGTCCTCCACCGCCACAGTGAGGAGATGGCGCTTGGAGGAACGGGGGGAGTTTTTCATTGGAATAGCCGCGTGAAGTGCAATACCAATACCAGCATTCATGTTGCCCCGTGTGGCTTGTCCCCAACAAAAGGTAAGGCGTAAACCAGAATTGTGGTTAATTTACGGCAGCGTGTTGTGCTGCAGCAACATGCGGGAGGTGTGTTGTTCAGTCGCGGCCACTGGCACCCGGCTTGCGCTTCGGGTTGGCAAAGCTCCCCCGAATCCACCATCACCAACGCAGGACGGCAGATGCGCCTCTCGCCTGTGCGAGCTGACCTCACGGCGGTCCCCCTGCCTTCGTGGGCCCGCGGCGTCGCCGCCCTGTTCCTCGTGGGGCACGGCTGGATTGCCTGGCTGCTGCATTCGACGACACTGCGGACCGGCAACGACGACGCGCTTTACCTGCTGCTGGCTCGCTCGCTTCGGCAGATGTCGTATCGTGATTTTCATGTATTCGGGTCACCGGTCCACTCGCAGTATCCGCCGGGATACCCGGCCCTGCTTGCGCTGACCGGTGGTGGCCTGGGGCTCGACCTCACCTGGTCCAGCCTGACCAGTGTCGTCCTGTCCATGATCGCGCTGGCCCTGTTGTTCGATCTGGCGCGCCGGGTAGTGCCGCTCGGCTTCGCGCTCGGCCTCCTCGCGCTGCTTTCGCTCAACGGCTCGCTCCTCGTCTACGCGGGCGCCGTGCGGAGCGAGACCCCCTACATCATGTTGACGATCGCGTCGCTCTGGGCGCTCAGCGTCTGGCCCGGCAGCCGGAACGCGGTTGTCCTCGGGGCGGCGCTGGCGCTGCTCGCCGCCCTCACCCGGAGCATCGGGGCAACGATCATCGGTGCCATCGGGCTCCTCTGGCTGGCGCAGGGGTACTACCGTCGTACCATCCAGTTCGGCGTCGCCGCCCTGCTGACATTCGGGGCGTGGACTGCGTGGAATTTTCTTGCGCCGGTGAAGTTCGCCCGGCGTTCCTACGCCATGATGGCGACGTCGGTCGACCCCGCGCTCGCGGACACGCCATGGGTGATTCTGATCCAGCGCTTCAAGCGCTTCGGCGAGATCTACGCGTTCAGTATTCCGGCGAACCTGAACGTTCCCAGCATTGAGGGCCAGTGGATCGACAACGTTGCCTGGCTGGGGCTCATCGTCGGGCTGGGCGCCGTCGGCTGCTATGCCGCGTGGCGCAAGGCGCCGCTGATCCCGGTGTACACCATTTCTTATCTCCTCTTTCTCGCGCTCTGGCCGACCAAGCTTTCCCGCTTCATGGTGCCGATGATTCCGCTGGTGCTGTTCCTGATGGTGTGGGGCGCTGGTGAGATCGCATCGCGCTGGCGCCACCGGGGCGTGCAGGCTGGGTTTGCCTTGATCGGAGTGCTCCTGCTGCTGGGGGAAACCGCGGAGGCCCGGCGCCGCCTGCTGGCCCGTTCGAACTGCGATCCGGCCGCGGCAGTCGTTTCGCGGGACTGTCCGAGCAGGGATGAGAACAGCTTTGTCAGGCTGACGGAGTATGTTCGTGCACGCCTGCCCGACGATGCGGTGGTGGTGACGACGAAGGAGGCCACCTTTGGCATTGTGACTGGCCGGCGAGTCATGCACCCCGACATGGTGGTGGCGCTGCTGGGCAAGGACTTCGTGCCGCAGCTGGACTCACTCGGGGTGGACTACGTTGTCATCAATCCCCTCGTGCCCTCCCATCTGCCAGCCCAACTTCTCCCCCGTTGTCAGGAGCTGCATCTGGTGGAAGACTTCCCTCCGCGGACGGCGCTGTTGAAGGTTCGAGCTGATTCCGGCGCCGCCCCGGACTCGCAAGCCTGTGCTGTCATCTCCCGGCTCGCTGCAGACTCGAGCTGGTTGAACATACGTCCATAACATGCTGTCTTATAGTCACTTGCCGAAATGATACAGCTCCTGAAGCCGGGCTGCACCGAGGGACCATCGGGTGGCACCGCCTTTGCTAGTTTGCCCAGCCGTATTCCCTCTTTCCATAGTACTGACGCAGGGGAGATGGCCGAGTCTATCGCGAAGTCCCCGTCATCCAGCAGCTCGACCCGAAGCGAGGGTGACCACCACCCATCCCTCGCCGTGGTGCTGCTCGCGACCAGCGGAGCGGAGATCTTGCGGAGTGCGCTGCACGCCGTCGCACCGGCGTGCATCGAGGCGGCCGTGGAACTGTGCGTGGTCTGGGCGGGCGACGCCGCGCCGGCGTTGGGCGAATGGCCCGGACTGATGGCGCAATGCGTCCGGGTGGATCCTGCGAGCTCGGCACCGGATCGCCGGCAGCAGGCGGCCCGGGCGCTCGGAGCCGACATTCTCCTGTTCACCGATGATCGGGCGGCCGTGACGCTGCCGTGGAACGACATCCTCGCCTTCCGGCTCGGCCTGTTGCGGCGGGGATCGGGCGCGGCAGATCCGGACGACTGGGGCCAGCCGTCGGGTACGGGCGACCATCCCGGTGGCGGCGCCCCTGCCTGAGGCGGTCTCTCCGGCGCTGACGGTCGTGGTACCCTCGGTGAATGGCTGGGGCGATCTGGCGGATTGCCTGGAAGCACTCGAGGGGGAGCGGGCCGACGTTGAACTGGAGGTCCTGGTCCCGGATCGGCTGGGCAGCGCACTGCAGGCGCAGGTGCGGAGCCGGTTTCCCTGGGTCCGGTTGTTGCCCGCTCCGGCGGGGGCCACGATTCCAGCGCTTCGAGCCATCGGGTTCAATGCGGCTCATGGCGAGGCCGTTGCCGTCATCGAAGACCATGTGCTCGTGCCGCGTGGCTGGGCCCGCGCCTTGCTCGCCGGGTTGTCCGGTGACGTGAATGTGATTGGCGGGGCGGTGGAGAACGCCGCCACCGAGACGCTGGTGGATTGGGCGGCGTTTCTCTGCGAGTACAGCCAGCTTCTGCCGCCGCTACCGACCGGCCGGGTGTCAGGGATCACCGGCAACAACACGGTGTATCGTCGGAGTGTGCTGGAGCGATACCGGGAGGCGTGGAGTGCAGGCCGGTGGGAGGATTACCTCCACGAAGCCATGGTGCAGGGCGGCGAGACGCTGTACCAGCACCCCGAGATCGTCGTCGGGCACCGGAAGCACTACTCGGTGAGTGAGTACGCCGGCCAGCGATTTCTTTATGCGCGCTCCTTTGCCGGGGCTCGCGTCGTGGACCGGGCCTGGGGGGTGCGCCTGATGTATGGGGCGGGGGCGGTCCTGCTCCCCGCCGTGCTGCTGGCCCGCATCTGCCGGACGGTCTGGCGGAAGGGGCGCTACCGGGGACTCCTGATCCGGTCGGTCCCGCTGTTGCTGCTGTTCGTCGTCTGCTGGGGTGCCGGCGAAGCCGTGGGGTACTGGTTTGGGGCCGGTGCGGCACTGCAGCGAGTGAAGTAATCACGTGTGGCGCACTGACGATCCTGTCGTCTCGTTATCGGCTTTTTCCTATTCGGAGTCCGCATGACCGCTGCGACGTCTTCTCCCCGTACGGTGAGCCAGCTCAAGCCGGGGGACCGCATCGCGGTCATCGGCGCCGGGCCGGCCGGCCTCACCGCGGCCTACCTGCTGTCCCAGCAGGGCTACGCGGTCACGGTGCTCGAGGGCGACGATATCGTCGGCGGCATCTCGCGCACGGCGCAGTACAAGGGCTACCGCTTCGACATCGGCGGCCACCGGTTCTTCACCAAGATCAAGCCGGTGGAGAACCTGTGGTACGAGATCCTCGGCGAGGACTTCATTTCGGTGCCGCGGTTGTCGCGCATCCACTACGACGGCAAGTTCTTCGACTATCCGCTCAAGGCCGCCAATGCCCTGCGGGGCCTGGGACTCTGGAAGGCCACGAAGATCATGCTGAGCTACCTCCGCTGGCATTGGTGGCCCTACCCGGTGGAGGAGAATTTCGAGCAGTGGGTGACCAACCGTTTCGGCAAGGTGCTCTACCTGACGTTCTTCAAGACCTACACCGAGAAGGTCTGGGGCATTCCCTGCACGGAAATCCGGGCGGAGTGGGCGGCGCAGCGCATCCAGGGGCTGTCGCTCGCCAAGGCGATCCTCTCGGCGGCCGCGCTGACCAAGCGCTCCGACAGCATCAAGACGCTCATCAATGAGTTCCAGTATCCCCGCCTCGGCCCGGGCCAGATGTGGGAGACGTGCACCGAGAAGATCCGCGGGATGGGCAACACGGTGCACCTGAAGCACTACGTCACCGCGATCGAACAGCAGAACGGCAAGTGCGTCGCCGTCCGGGCCAGGACCGCCGAGGGCGAGAAGCGCTTCGAGTGCGAGCACGTCATCAATACCTCCGCGATCCGCGACCTCGTCTCGTTCCTGGAGCCGGCCGTCGCGCCGAAGGTCTCCGAGGCGGCCAAGGGGCTGCGGTACCGCGACTTCCTCGTCGTCGCGCTGATGCTGGAGGCAAAGGACCTCTTCCCCGACAACTGGATCTACATCCACACGCCGGGCGTGAAGGTCGGCCGGATCCAGAATTTCAACAACTGGAGCAAGGCGATGGTGCCGGTCGAGGGCCACACCTGCCTCGGCCTGGAATACTTCTGCTTCGAGGGCGATGGTCTGTGGACGTCGAAGGACGCCGATCTCGTCGAACTGGCCAAGAAGGAATTCCTCTCGCTCGAATTGACCCGGCCCGACGTGAAAGTGGTAGACGGCGCGGTCATCCGGATGCCAAAGGCCTACCCGATCTACGACGGTGAGTATCGTCAGCACCTGGACAATGTGCGGGCCTGCATCGACGCGATCCCGAATCTGCACACCGTCGGCCGCAACGGCATGCACAAGTACAACAACGCCGACCACTCGATGCTGACCGCCATGTTCGCCATCGCGAACATGAAGGGCGCCAACCACGACATCTGGGAAGTGAATACCGACTTCGAGTATCACGAGGAGCAGAAGCTCGAGGACCAGAGCGGAGCGGTTCCCGCCGGGCGATAGCCCGATGCGCATCGGGGTCGACGCGACGTGCTGGACCAATGGCCGGGGGTACGGGCGCTTCACGCGCCACCTGCTCCCGGCCATGGCGCGCCTCTCGCCCGGCGACCAGTTCCTCTGCTTCCTCGATGCGGCGGCGGCGGCGAAGTTCGATCTCGTCCTGCCCAACGTGCAGCCGATCATCGTGGACCAGGGCCAGGCCCCGACCGATGCCGCGGCGGCGGAGGGCTATCGGGCGCCGCTCGACATGCTCCGGCTGACCCGGGCGGTCTGGCGGGCCGCGCCGGATGTGTTTTTCTCGCCGTCGGTCTACACCTACTTTCCCCTCCCGCCGGGCCAGCGCGCCGTCGTGACCGTCCACGATGCGATCGCCGAGCGGTTTCCCGAGCTGACGCTGCCGTCGCCGCGGGCCCGGCTGTTCTGGCGGCTGAAAGTTGGGCTGGCGCTGAAGCAGACCCGGCTGGTGCTCACGGTCTCGGACTTCGCCGCCGCGGAACTGGTCGAGGTGCTCCGGGTACCGCGGGAACGGATCCGGGTCGCGGTGGAGGCGCCGGCGCTCACCTTCCGGCCCAGCGAGCGGGCGGCGGACGTGGATCGCATGGCGGCGCAGGTGGGCCTCGGGTCGGGAAGCCGCTGGTTCATCTATGTCGGCGGGTTCAATCCCCACAAGCACGTCGACCAGATCGTGCGGGCCCATGCCGCGGTGGTGCGGGAGACGCCGGTCAACCCGCCGCATCTGCTTCTGGTGGGGACGGTCGACAAGGATGTCTTTCACGGCGACCAGGGCCGGATTCGGGCGGCGATCGCCGAGGCCGGGACGGAGGCGCTGGTGCACTGGACCGGCTTCCTGCCGGATGAGGACCTGCGGCACCTGCATACCGGCGCGCTCGCGCTGCTGCTGCCCTCGGCCAACGAGGGATTCGGCCTGCCGGCGGTGGAGGCCGCGGCGTGCGGTGCTCCGGTCGTCGCGACAACGGCCAGTCCGCTCCCGCAGCTGCTGGAGGGGGCGGGTCTTTTTGTCCGGCCGGGCGACGAACCGGGGCTTACGGCCGCATTGCGGCGCATGCTGGCCGACCCCGCCGCGCGGCAGGAGATGAGTCGTCAGGCGCTCGTGGCCACCGGTCGGCTCTCCTGGGAGCGTTGCGCCGAGTCGGCGCTGGGTGCGCTGCGGGAGGCGGCGGCATGAGCGGGCTGCGCTTTGCGTTCCTGACCACGTTCTATCCGCCGCACAACTTTGGCGGGGACGGGATCGGCATCCAGCGGCTCGCGCGCGGCCTGGTCGGCGCCGGGCACCAGGTCACCGTCATCCACGATGTCGACGCCTACAACGCCCTGCACCAGGGGGCGGAGCCGGCCGGCCAGCCGGAGCCGGCGGGGCTGGAGGTGGTCGGGCTGCGGAGCGGCGCCGGGACGTTGTCGCCCATCCTCACGCAGCAGCTCGGACGGCCGGTGCTCACAGGCTCGCGGATCGCCCGGTTGCTGGCGGAGCGCGACGCCGATGTGATCAACTTCCACAACGTGTCGCTGATTGGCGGGCCGGGGCTGTTCAAGTACGGGACCGGTCTCAAGCTGTACATGGCGCACGAGCACTGGCTGGTCTGTCCCAGTCATGTGCTGTGGCGCTACAACCGGGAGCTGTGCACCGGACGTGAGTGCATCAAGTGCCAGTTGAGCTTCAAGCGGCCGCCCCAGCTCTGGCGCCAGACCGGCTACCTCGAGCGCGAGCTGAAGCATATCGACAGCTTCATCGCGATGAGCGAATTCAGCCGGCAGAAGCACAAGGAGTTCGGGTTTCCCCGGGAGATGGAGGTCCTGCCCTACTTCCTGCCCGAGACGCCGGCCACCGCCGCCACGGGTGAGGGCACTTCACCCCACCCGCGGCCCTACTTCCTGTTCGTCGGCCGGCTGGAGAAGATCAAGGGGCTGGATGACGTGATCCCGGTCTTCCGGGGCTACCCCGATGCGGACCTGCTCATTGCGGGCGACGGGGAGTACGCCGGGAGCCTGCAGGCCGCCGCGGAGGGGATGCCGAACGTCCGGTTCCTGGGCCGGGTGCCTCCGGAGGACCTGCGCCGATACTACGAGCACGCGGTGGCCCTTATTGTGCCGTCAGTCTGCTTCGAGACCTTCGGGATCATCCTGATCGAGTCGTTCCGCCAGGGCACCCCGGTGATCGCCCGGCGGATCGGGCCGTTCCCGGAAATCGTGGAGACCTCGGGGGGCGGAGAGCTGTTCCAGACCCGGGAGGAGCTGATCGGCGCCATGCGGCGGCTGCAGACCGATCCGGGCCGCCGGGCGAGCCTCGCCCGGGCGGGGCTCGCGGCGTTCGCCGAGCGGTGGTCGGAACGGGCCGTCGTCCCGCAGTATCTTGCGATTGTCGCGTCGGCCGCCCGGAAGAAGGGCGACCACCGTGTGCTGGAGAAGCTGGCTGGCTAGTGTGTGGCAGTTCCTCGTCCTGGAGGCATCATGAAGGTGCTCATCACCGGCGGAGCCGGGTTCATCGGATCCCATCTGGCGGAACGCCTGCTGGCACGGGGCGATCGTGTCCTCGTGCTCGACGATCTCTCCACCGGCTCGATGGACAACCTCACGGCGCTCGAAGGCAAGCCGGGGTTCGAATACCGGATCGGGTCGGCGCTGGACTACCCGCTGGTCTCCGAATGCGTCGATCGCTGCGACGTCACGGTGCACCTGGCGGCGGCGGTCGGTGTGCGACTGATCGTTGAGCGCCCGGTGCATACCATCGAGACGAACGTCGGCGCGACCGAGACGGTGCTCAAGGCCGCGGCCAAGAAACAGAAGCTGGTGCTGGTCGCCTCGACCTCGGAGGTGTACGGCAAGAGCACCAAGCTGCCGTTCAACGAGGACGACGATCTGCAGCTCGGCCCGACCAGCCACAGCCGCTGGGCCTACGCCTGTTCCAAGGCGCTCGACGAGTGGCTGGGCCTGGCGTATTACCGTGAGAAGGGCGTGCCCGTCATCCTGGCCCGCTTCTTCAACACGGTGGGGCCGCGGCAGACCGGCCGGTACGGCATGGTACTGCCGAACTTCGCCTCCCAGGCGCTCGCGGGAGAGCCGATCACGGTGTTCGGGAACGGCAAGCAGGCGCGCTGCTTCGGTCACGTGCAGGATGCCGTCGAGTCGATCCTGCGCCTGCTCGCGACGCCGGCGGCGGTCGGCCAGGTGTTCAATATCGGCAACGACGAGGAGGTCACGATCTACGGACTCGCGGAGCGGGTGCGCGACGCGGCCGGGTCGCGCTCCGAGATCGTGCTGGTGCCCTACAGCGAGGCCTATCCCGAGGGTTTCGAAGACATGCACCGGCGGGTGCCCGACGTGCGCAAGCTCGAGCGGGTGATCGGCTTCCGTCCCCGCACGCCGCTGACCACCATCATCGAACACGTCGTCGCCGATCACCGGGCGCGGCTCACGGCGCGGTAGCCGGCGCACGCGGCCGCGCACCCGCGCTCGGCCGCACGATCCCCATGCGCGCGATCCTCACCTACCACTCGATCGACGAGTCCGGCTCCCCCATCTCGGTGGCGCCGGCCGCGTTCCGCCGCCACGTTGAGTGGCTGGCCTCCGGGAGGGTGCGGGTGGTGTCACTCGAGGAGATCGTCAGGCTCAACGACGCGGTGGACGCGGTTGCGCTGACGTTCGATGATGCCTTCAGCAATTTCGCCGATCTCGCCTGGCCCCGGCTGCGGGAGTACAGTCTGCCGGCGACGCTGTTCGTGGTTAGCGGTCACGTCGGTGGGACCAACGCCTGGGGCGGCCGGAGCGATGCGCGGGTGCCGACGCTGCCACTGCTGGACTGGATCGGGCTCGGGCGGCTGGCGGAGCAGGGCGCGCACATCGGTGCGCACAGCCGGACCCACCCGCATCTGACCCAGCTCGATCGGCCCGCGCTCACGGAGGAGCTGGCCGGCGTGGCGGAGACCATTCGGCGGGAGCTCGGCCGGATGCCCGAGGATTTTGCCTATCCTTATGGCGACACCAGCCCCACGGTCGCGGCGGCGGTCGGCCAGGTGTACCGCCGAGCGGTCACCACCGAGCTCCGCGTCCTCGGCGCCGGCGACGATCCGCTGGGCCTGCCCCGGCTCGACAGCTTCTACCTGCAGGCTGCCGGGCGGCTGGAATCGTGGGGTACCCCCGCCTTCAGCAGCCGGCTGTGGGTGCGGGCCGGGGCGCGCTGGCTCCGGAAATCGCTGCCGGCCATCGGCCGGAAGTGGTAGGGGGATTCAATCCATATGCCTGCCCAATTGGTGTGCCTGGTGAATGTTTCTGGATGTCGGGGAGCGCTCCGGCTCTCACCGCGTGATCATTCGTGACCGCTGCCCCCGCTGGGTCGGCGCCTCCGGTTCGCCCCGGTGAGACCTTCAATCGGTATGAGGTGAAGTATTTCCTCCCGACCCGGCAGGTGCCGGAGCTGGTGGCGGAGTTCGCGGACTACACCCGGCCTGACCCGCACTCGCTGGGGGAGTGGGGCTATCCGATCTTCTCGGTCTATTGGGACACCTCCGACTTCCAGCACTTCTGGGAGAAGATCGAGGGTGTCAAGTTTCGCCGGAAGCTCAGGTTCCGCCGCTACGGCGCCGGGTCCGAGATCTTCGTGGAGATCAAGCAGCGGGAAGATCGGACGGTGCAGAAGCGACGGTTCCGCTGGCCGCTCGCACGGGTGGAGGAGGTGTTCGGTGACGGCAGCCGTGACCCCGACTGGGCTGGGGTCGAGGGAGAGCCCGCTGCCATCGAGGCCGCCCTCATGATCCAGCGGCTCAGGCTTCGGCCCCGCATGGCGGTGAGCTATCGGCGACGGGCGATGTTCGGTGCGTTCGATCCCGAACTGCGCATCTCGCTCGACGGCCGCATCCAGTATCACCCGACCGACTTCAGCCTGGCCGACCCGTTCGAGACCGGACGCTACGTACTGGACCCGCGGGTGACGGTGCTGGAGATCAAGTACGACCATCGTGCCCCGACCTGGCTGACGAAGGCGGTCTGCCGGCACGGCCTCAAGATGGTCCGGATGTCGAAGTACTGCAGTGCCGTGGACCAGCACTGGTTCGGCGGACAGAACACCTGACCCGCATTCCCCTGGAGGATGTGTGGACGAACTTCTGAGGCAGGCCGCGCCGAGCGGCGACACCTTCGGCCTGGCCGAGACGTTCCTGGCGCTGGGTCTGAGCTTCGCGCTCTGCCTGATGCTGGCCTATTTCTACCGCCAGTCGCACCGCGGGCTGTCCTACTCGGTGTCGTTCGTCCATGCGACGATCCTGCTGGGCGTGACCGTCTCGATCATCATGCTGATCGTCGGCAGCAATATCGCGCGGGCCTTCACGCTGGTCGGCGCGCTCTCGATCATCCGGTTCCGCAATCCCGTGAAGGACTCGCGCGACGTCGCCTTCCTCTTTGTGGCGATGGCGATCGGCATGGCGGTCGGCACCGGCTTCTACCTGACGGCGACCATCTTCACGCTGTTCATCTCGTGCATCGCCTACGCCCTGAGCCGCTTCGGGATCGGCACCACCAGCCGGCGGGAGCAGCTGCTGAAGGTGCATGCGCCGGCGGCGCTCGACTATCACGATGCCTTCAACCAGCTGTTCTACCGCGACCTCCGCGAGCATCACCTGCTGAGCCTGGAGACGCTGCGCGACGGGGCCCAGGTCGAGCTGGTCTACTCGGTGGAGTTCAAGCCGCGGGTGGATGAGCTCGGCTTCATGGGTGAATTGCGCAAGGTCACCGGAGGCGGAAAGGTCGCCCTGCTCACCGGGCAGGAGAGCATCGACGTCTGATGCCCAGCCGGGTGGAAGCTCTTGCCGCTGGCGGTATTCTCGCCTGGTTCCGCCGGCACGAGCGGCGGCTGGCGCTGGCGTGGCTCGCCGGTACGGCACTGTTGCTGGTCGCGTTCCTGCTGCCTCCCACCCGGGATCGGCTGCTGACAGTGGTGCAGGGTGGCGCGGATCGCTGGGAGGCGCGCTGGATCGATCGGCTGCGCACCGGGCGGCGGCTGGTCGCGGAGCAGCGCTGGGCGGCCGCGAATGCCTACCTGACACGGCTCGACCGCGAGTTTCCCGCGCGGAATGTCCGGCACGGCCGGGACAAGCAGCGGGAGGAGGTGCTTCGCCTGCTGGCGCAGGCCCAGGAGGCGGAGGGACGCACCAGCCGGACCATCGAGACGTGGGAACGCGTCGTCGCATTCGATTCCCTCAACTACGCCAATCATTTCGGCTACGCTCAGGCTGCAGAGCGGCTGCTCAGCGGATGGGCGCCCGCCGTCGAGGCCCGCGACGGTTATGCCGCCGCGCTCCGGATCTTTCCCAGTCATCTTCCCTCGGTGCGCGGGTATATCGAGTATTACATGGCGCGGGGCGAGTTCCAGCCGGTGGTGGATGCGTGGCAGGCCTATCTCGATGCCTGGCTGGTCCAGCCAGTGACGATAGCGGTCGGTGATACGACGTACGCGGTACGCGTGCCGGTCGATGGGTTGCCGCACGACATCGAGCTCGGGTTCCCTCGCCCGGTCACCGGTATCGACGACCTTCGCATCCTGACCGACGGCTTTGCCCTCGCCCTCGAGCGCGTCGAGCTTGCGCCCGCCGCGCAGGTGGGCGTGACCGAAGCGCTCAAGCCACGGCTGGCCGATCTACAGCCCCTCACCGCCACCGGTGCGCACCGGGTCGGGGCGGCCTGGCTGCCGGACTCCAGCAACGCCGCGCTGGTCCTGCCGCTGCCCGCCGGTACACCGCCGCTCGCGCGGCTGCAGCTCCGCCTCACCCTCTTCAAGCCGGTGGACCAGCTGCTGTGGAAGAAGGTCCGCACCAGCTATCGCAATCTCCTCGACCGGTCCGGCCTCGGGCGCTCCGAAGCCCGGATGGTGCCCTTTCCCGACGCGGCAACCGCGGACGGTGTCATCGTCCGATTGCCCTGGGCCGTCGAAGGGCTGGCGGTGGACACCGATGAGTAGTGTTTCGCCTCCCCTCGCCGCGCATCCCGTCGCACGCTGGCCACTCAGCCTGCTGCGCCGGGCGTGGCTGGGTCTCCGCCTCCGAGATGCGCTCCTGCTGACCGTCGTCCCGCTCGCGGGACTGGCGCTCGTGCTTGGCGGCGCCGTCCGCGATTACCTCGATGCCCGTCAGTTCGATGACTGGTGGTCGCGGGCGCAGACGGTGGGCCAGTACTTCACGGCGCGCTCCGGGGGGCTGGTGACGCTGCCCACGAGTCTGCGGCTGCGGGACCAGTTCAACCCCGACGCCGCCGATGCCGGCATCA